>CAXTVE010000206.1:631-4820 GCA_964247485.1 uncultured Propionibacteriaceae bacterium | reverse complement strand
CAAAGTACCTCTCGGGCATACGTGCGAGGTGAATCAGGGCAGGCAGCGCCCATTCGAAGTCAATAGGTGCTCCGCGAATCATTCTGGCACGGCCGGGCAAATCGCTTTGCCTCCGCTTCGCTCCGGCGCGTCCCGCGCTGTCCCCGACGGTGTCGTCCCTCTTCGCGAACGAAAAGCGTGTTCGCTCATCGCTCCTCCGCTCGGCGGCGCGCCTTCCCGACGCTCGCGGCTTGCCCCGGAGTCGTTTGCTCCTACGCTGAGCCCGTGACCCAACTTGTCACCGGGGATGCGGTGCTGTTGGACCTGCGGCCGGCCCGGATCCCCACCCGGATGCTGGCGGTCGCCATCGACCTGGTGCTGATCGGCGGCGCCGGCTACCTCTGGGGCTACGTGGTGAACGAGGTCGGCGGGTCGTCGGCGCGGGTCACCGCCATCACCATCGCCGGGGTGCTGCTGATCAACTTCGGCTACCTGATCACGATGGAGACGCTGACCCGGGGCCGGACCGTCGGGGCCTTCGCCCTCGGGCTCCGGGTGGTCCGCGACGACGGCGGCACCATCCGGTTCCGGCAGGCCCTGATGCGCGGGCTCGCGTTCTGGGCGGTCGACTTCGCCGTCTGGACCGGCTTCTGCGGCGGGCTGATCTGCGCCGCGGTGAACCCGATGTCCAAGCGGTTCGGTGACCTGTTGGCCGGCACCATCGTGATCCGCACCCGGGCGCCCCGCCCGCCGGAGCCGATCCCGCCGGTACCCCCGGAGCTGGTGGCCTGGACCAGCCAGCTCGAGCTCAGCCGGCTGTCGGACGAGCTCGTCACCGCGGCCCGTCACCTGGTGCAGCGGGCACCCGGCCTGTCGGCGTACCCGCGGGACCAGCTGGCGACCGAGCTGGCCCGCCAGGTCGCCGCCCGTACCGCGCCGCCGGCGCCGATGGCGCTGCCGCCGCTGGAGTTCCTGGCCGCCGTGGTGGCTGAGCGACGGCAGCGCGAACGGGCCAAGCTGACGCCCCGGCAGTGGGGGCCGACGGCCGAGGAGCTGCCCGCCGGGTGGCGCTGACGGGAGTCGGCGGCCGACCTCTACGCTCATGCCATGACCTCCGCCGGCCAGCACACGCTGCTCGCGGTCCGGCACGCCAAGTCGTCGTGGGACCACGACGTCGACGACCACGACCGCCCGCTGTCCGGCCGCGGCCGCCGCGACGCCGACGCCCTCGGCCGGCTGCTGGTCGAGCAGCAGCTGGTGCCGGACCTCGTGCTCTGCTCGACCTCGGCCCGGACCCAGGAGACCTGGGAGCGGGCACACGCGGCCGGGGCGGCGGCGGGTGAGGTCCGCCTGGTCCGCGGCATCTTCCACGCGTGGGTGCCGGAGTTGGTCCGGCTGGCACGCGAGACCCCGGAGGAGGTGGGCACGCTGCTGATGCTGGGGCACGCCCCCGGCATCCCGGACCTGGTGGAGCACGTCGGCATCCGCAGCGACAGCGCGGACTGGGCCCGTCTGGACCAGAAGTACCCGACCAGCGGCCTGGCTGTGATCGCCGTCCCCGGCCTCTGGCGCGACCTGGGCAGCGCCTCCGCCGACCTGGTCCGCTTCACCGTCCCCCGCGGCTGAAGCGCCTGACTCTGCTGCGCGCGTTTCACGCCGGCTCGGCGTGTCGCGGCGTGTTGCGGCGACTGGCGTAGCGTTCTCAGCCGATCACCGTGCGGATGGCCGCCACCACGGTTTCCGGGTGGTCACGCAGCATCTCCCAGGTGAAGCGCAGCACCCGCCACCCGTCGCGGACCAGCGCGTTCTGCCGCCAGCGGTCGGACTCGAAGAGGTCCTCGTCCGTCTCGTGCAGTCGGCCGTCGATCTCGACAGCGACCTTGAGATGCGGGAAGGCGATGTCGATGAAGTACTGCTGACCCTCGATCCAAACCTCGACGTTCGTCCGCCACCTGCGGATGCCCGCCCGGCGGAGGACCCTGTGCGCCTTCCGCTCCGCCGCCGACCAGGGCGCGTCGCGGGAGTCGAGCAGCAGCCTGAGGCGCTCAGGGTTGCGGATCCGGTTGGCGGTCAGGGCCAGCGCCTCCTCCATGCCGCGCAGTGTGGCCCTACGTCGGCGCAGCGCCACGTCGATCGCGTCGGCGCAGTCGAATGTCGCCAGGTCGATGGCGGTCAGAGCGGGCACGGTGAACCGCAGGCCATCCTGCTGGGTGACCAGCTCCGGCGGGATCTTCCGCCGCGTGAAGGCGAAGCCGGGCTGGTTGGGCAGCGGGCTGGGCACCGCCACCTGGATCGCGCGGAGCTGGACCTCGGGCCAGAACGACACTCGCGCTGGCGCCTCGGTGAGCAGCACGGCCTGGGGGTGGCGACGACAGACAGCTGACATGCGCGTCTGCACCGACCTTTCCTGGCCTGCGGCCGCGTACACGCCCGGGAGGACCGGCGCCAGCTCGCCGCGCCTGACCCCGTAGTCGATGGCTGAGGCCAGCTCGGGATGCTCACGGCGGAGGACGAGTCCGCGGGCGCGCAGCAGGAGCGCGAGGTCCGGATGCAGATGCACACCGGAAGGATGCGGACGCGCTGGGGCTGTCGACCGGGTCGCGCGAGATCTGTGGAGGACGCAGCGGGGCGGGATCCGGCTGTGGAAAACCTGGATCTGCTACGCCAGTGCGTACGACACGCCGCGACACGCCGCGGCGCGGTGAAACGCGCGCAGCAGAGTCAGGCGTGAGGGGCCATGTCGACGGAGACCTTCATCGAGGAGTGCTTGGCGGTGGAGAAGATGACGCCCTTGACCGGGGGGACGTCGCCGTAGTCGCGGCCCCAGGCGACGGTGGCGTGGGACTCGTCGATCACCCGGCGGTTGGTGGGGTCGAGGTAGAGCCAGCCGCCCCCGGGGACCCAGCAGCCGACCCAGGCGTGGCTGGCGTCGGCACCGATCGGCCGCGGCTTACCGGGCGGGGGCCGGGTGGCGAGGTAGCCGCTGACGTAGCGGCCGGCCAGCCCCAGCGAGCGCAGGGCGGAGACCATGAAGTGGGAGAAGTCCTGGCACACCCCGGTACGGTCGCGCAGCAGCGTGCCGACCTTGGTCCCCGTCGTGGTCGTCCCGAACTTGTAGGTGAAGTCGGCGTTCACCCGTTGCATCAGCTCGACGGCCGCCTCGCCGACCGGGCGCCCGGGCGAGAACGAGGTCCGGGCGTAGTCCTCGATACCCGCCGGGATCTCCACGTAGGGCGACGGGAAGGTGAAGTCCGTCGCCTCCCACGCGTCCGGCTCCTCGGCCCGCGCCACCGGCCGGCACGTCTCCCACGGCTGGGCCAGCGCGGCCGGGTCCACGGTTGCCGGCAGCACCGAGACCACGCTCACCCCGGTCACCACCAGCGAGGTGTGGGGCCGGACCACGTGGAAGTACGCCTTGGTGTTGCCGTAGAGGTCGGCGTGGCTGAACAGATCCGCCGGCTCCGGGTCGATCCGGATCTCGTGGACCAGACAGGTCTGCCACGGCAGGTCGCGCGGCCGTAACGAGAACTGGCCGTAGCTGCCGGTCACCTCGCCGTCGTACGTATAGGTCGTGCGGTGCTCGATCCGGTAGATGGTGGTCACGAGGTGACCCACCCGCGGAACATGGGCTGCGGGTCGGGCGGGGCCTGCAGGTACTGATCGCGGATCGCCTCCGACACCGACCGCAGCTGCTCCCCCAGCCCGGCCAGGAACGCCTCCAGCGCCGGTCGCCGCCCCTCGTCGACCTCGGCGAACGCCGGCAGATCCGCAGTCCGCACCTTCTCGGTCAGACTGTCCAGCAGCCGGAGCGGCCGGGCGTTCGGCGAGGTGCCGGGGACCGCCCGCAGGTCCAGCACCATCCGCCGCAGCTGGTACGCCACCGAGCGTGGATTGTGCACATCGGTGACCAGCAGCTCGGTGACCGCCGCCACCCCGGTCCGGCCGCGGTAGCGGCGGCGGAAGGTGACGATCGACTCGGCCGCGGTGAGCACCGCCTCGACCACCAGCCGCTCCGTCTCGGCGGTCCGGGCCGAGGTCAGCGTGACCCGCAGCAGCGCCACCACCTGCAGCGCCCGCTCCAGGCCGCGGCCCGTGTCGAGCAGGTACCACCCGGGATCGCGGACCATGTTCTCGGTCGCGATCCCGGCCAGTGCGAGCAGCCCGGCCCGCCCCTGCTCGCCGCTGGCCGTCAGCTGCCGCCCCTGGTCGT
>CAXTVE010000206.1:0-621 GCA_964247485.1 uncultured Propionibacteriaceae bacterium | reverse complement strand
CCCCGGCGCGCCCCCCCCCCGCCCCCCCCCCCACCCCCGCCCCCCCCCCCCCCCGCCCCCGCCCGGGGCCCACCACACCCCCCCCGGCCCCCGGCCCCTGGTGCCGGGCCCCCCCCCCCGCCAGTGCGAGCAGCCCGGACAGCACCTGCTCGCCGCTGGACGTCAGCTGCAGCCCCTGGTCGTGCGGGCTGATGGCCAGCGCGGCCAGCGCCCGCTCGGTCTCGGCCAGCACCATCCAGACGTCCTCCGACAGCTGGTCGCGAACCCCCTGGGCGGCTGTGGTCAGCGCACCGACCGACTGGGCGACCGTGCCGGCCCGCGCCCGGTCCAGCAGCATCGCGCGGAGCTCCGGCATCAGCTCGACCCCGGTGCGCAGGAACCCGGGGTACGCGGTGCTGACGTGGGTGATCGCCTCCAGCAGGTCCGGCAGCGGGCGGCCGGGCGCCAGGTCGGCGTCGGTCTCGATCGCCACCCGCTGGGTGGCCAGCACCAGTCGCAGCAGGTCCTCGGCCCGCTCGGCGTAACGGCCGAACCAGTGCAGGTCCGACAGCACCCGCGGCACCATGGCCGACGACGGCGAGCCGGCCACCCTGAGCCCCGGGGTGTCGTCGCCCACCCGGC
>CAXTVE010000205.1:0-6071 GCA_964247485.1 uncultured Propionibacteriaceae bacterium | reverse complement strand
GCCGCCCTGCCCCGCCGGCCGCCCTGGACCGACGCCGTGGGCAGCTACGCGGAGATGATCGCGTCCGCCCTCCCCGCCGCCGGCGAGCAGCTGAGCTGGCTGGTGGCCCAGATCACCGGCGGGCTCGTCGGTGGCGCGCCCGGGAACGAGCCCACCCACGGGGACTTCCACGAGGGCCAGCTCTACGTGTCGGGCGGCCGGGTGACCGGGGTGCTGGACATCGACACGCTGGGCCCCGGCCGGCGCGTGGACGACCTCGCCTGCCTGCTCGCCCACCTGTCGACGGTGCAGCGGATGTCGCCGGAGCAGTCGATCGGGCTGACCCGGCTGGTCACCTTGTGGCTGCCGGTCTTCGACGCCCGGGTCGACGCGACCGAGCTCCGGCTCCGGGCGGCCGCGGTGATCGTCTCCCTGGCCACCGGTCCCTACCGGGCCCAGCAGCCGCACTGGCCGACCGAGACCGTGGGCATGCTGAACGCGGCCGAGGCCCTGGTCCGGTCGGTCCGCTGACGCCCTCGCCCGGCCTTCGGGCCCGTGATCGGCACCCGTCGGTGCGTCCCGTTGCCAGCCCCCGGAGCGCTGTGCCAGAGTGAGGGCGTCGGAGTCGATCATGGCTCTGGCGTGCGGTTCCGTTCGGGGACGGGTTCCCACCCCTGTCTTCGGCTCACGGCGCATGTCAGGTGTTTGATCACGCTGGCAGGAGACCGCTCGGGCACTCGGCCACCAGAGCCTTTTTCGTCAGGTTTTGGCGTGCGCCCGGGCTGGTGCGGTCGGTGTTCGCGCCGACCCGCCCGCGGACGCACGGCAGCCGCTTCCTCCTCGGGGGACGAGCGGCTGCCGTGTTACGTGGGATCTCCTGGCGTTGTGCGACCATGCGCGGGTGGATGAGCAGTCCGAGTCCGGGACCCCGATCCAGCCGGTCTACGGCCCTGGCGCGCTGTCCGGCTTCGAACCGGCGACCGCCCTCGGGGAGCCGGGGGAGTACCCCTACACCCGGGGTGTCTACCCGGCGATGTACACCCACCGGCCCTGGACCATGCGTCAGTACGCCGGCTTCGGCACCGCGTCGGAGTCCAATGCCCGCTACCGCGCCCTGATCGCCGACGGCGCCGCGGGGCTCTCGGTGGCCTTCGACCTGCCGACCCAGATGGGCCTGGACTCCGACGCTGCCGCCGCGTCCGGCGAGGTCGGCAAGGTGGGGGTGGCGATCGACTCGCTGGAGGACATGCGGCTGCTGTTCTCCGGCCTGCCGCTCGGCGCGGTCTCCACCTCGATGACCATCAACGCTCCCGCCGCCGTGCTGCTGCTGCTCTACCAGCTGGTGGCCGAGGAGCAGGGCGTCACAGCGGACCGACTGACCGGGACGATCCAGAACGACGTGCTCAAGGAGTACATCGCCCGCGGCACCTACATCTACCCCCCGCAGGCGTCGTTGCGGCTGGTCAGCGACACCTTCGCCTACTGCCGGGCCGAGCTGCCGCGCTGGAACACCATCTCGATCTCGGGCTACCACATGGCCGAGGCGGGGGCGACGCCGGCGCAGGAGATCGCGTTCACCCTGACCAACGGGATCGCCTACGTCGAGGCCGCGCTGGCCGCCGGCCTGGCGGTGGACGAGTTCGCGCCCCGGCTGTCGTTCTTCTTCGTCGCCCGGACCACCCTGCTGGAGGAGGTGGCGAAGTTCCGGGCGGCCCGGCGGATCTGGGCGGCGCTGATGCGTGACCGCTTCGGCGCCCGGGACCCGCGCTCGCTGATGCTGCGCTTCCACACCCAGACCGCCGGGGTGCAGCTCACTGCCCAGCAGCCCGAGGTCAACCTGGTCCGGGTCACCCTGCAGGCCCTCGGGGCGGTCCTCGGCGGCACCCAGTCGCTGCACACCAACTCCTTCGACGAGGCGATCGCGCTGCCCAGCGCGAAGGCGGCCCGGCTCGCGCTGCGCACCCAGCAGGTGCTGGCGTACGAGACCGACCTGACCAAGACCGTCGACCCGTTCGCCGGCTCGTACGCGGTGGAGTCGATGACCGACGACGTGGAGGCGGCGGCGCGGGCGCTGATGGAGCAGGTGGCCGCGCGCGGCGGGGCGGTGGCGGCGATCGAGGAGGGCTTCCAGAAGCTGGAGATCGAGCGGACCGCGTACGCGGTGGCCGGCGCCATCGACGCCGGCGAGCGGGTGGTGGTCGGGGTCAACCGCTTCGCGCTCGAGGCCGAGGAGCCGTACGAGCCGCTCCGGGTGGATCCGGCCATCGAGGCGACCCAGGCGGCCCGGCTGGCGGACCTGCGGGCCCGGCGGGACGGAGCGTCGGTCGAGGCCGCGCTGGCGCAGGTCCGGGCGGCGGCGCAGGGGACGGACAACGTGCTGCCGCCGCTCAAGACCGCCCTGGCCGCGTACGCCACGGTGGGCGAGGTCTGCGACGCGCTGCGCGAGGTGTGGGGTGTGTACCAACCCACCGAGCGCTTCTGACGGTGCGACGATGACGTCGTGGCCTACGACGACGGACTGGCGGCTCGGGTGCGGGCGCTGCTCGAGGGCGAGCCGGGACTGAGCGAGCGGAAGATGTTCGGCGGGCTGGCGCTGCTGGCGGGCGGCCACATCGTGGTGGGCGTGTACGGCGACGGGCTGCTGATCCGCGCTCCGGGCGACGACCAGGAGCGGCTGCTCGCCGAGCCCGGCGTCACCACCTACCCCATGGGCGGCCGGCCGATGGCCGGTTGGCTGCTGGTCGGCGCGGAGGGCTGCGCCGGTGACGATGCGCTGCGCCGCTGGGTCGACCGCGGGCTCACGCAGGCCCGCAGCCTGCCGCCGAAGTAGCCCCGGACACCGGGGCCGAGGCCCTCCCGCGGACGACCGGCTGCGGTGTAGCGTCCAGCAGAAGACGTCTTGGTGCGAAGGAGCACGTGTGGCCCTGACCCGGAGGACCCTGCTGGCGGGGGCGCTGGCCGCCCCGGTGCTAGCGGCCACGGGTTGCGCCGGCACGGTCGTCCGGCCCGGCGACCTGTCCCGGCTGCGGATCATGGCCCCGGCCAGCCCGGGCGGCGGCTGGGACACCACGGCCCGGGTGTTGCAGCGGGTGATCCGTTCGACCGGCATCGCCCGCAACGTCCAGGTCTTCAACGTCGAGGGGGCCGGCGGCACCATCGGGCTCGGCCAGCTCAGCCGGGAGAGTGATGACGCTCTGCTGATGATGATGGGCCTGGTCATGGTGGGCGCGGTGGAGACCAACGACTCGGCGGTGAAGCTCACCGACGTGACGCCGGTGGCCCGACTGGTCGGCGAGGCGGAGATCATCGTGGTCCCCGGCGATTCCGAGTACGACAGCCTCGAGGACTTCGTCGAGGCCTGGAGGGACAACCCCCGCGGGCTGCCCATCGCGGGTGGCTCGGCCGGCGGCACCGACCAGATCCTGGCCGGGCTGCTGGCCCAGGCGAACGAGGTGGACCCGAAGCAGGTGAACTACATCGCCTACTCCGGGGGCGGCGAGTCCAAGGCGGCGCTGCTCGGCAACAAGGTCGCGGCCGGCATCTCCGGGGTCGGGGAGTACGGCGAGCTCGTGCTGTCCGGCGACCTCAAGGGGCTGGCCGTCTCCGGTGAGCAGCGCACCGACCAGGTGCCCGACGTGCCGACGATGGCCGAGGCCGGCTCGGACGTGGTGCTGCTGAACTGGCGCGGCCTGATGGCCCACCCCGGCATGACCGCCGAGTCGCTCGCCGATCTGCTCGAGCTGGTCCGGCAGGCCCACGACACCCCCGAGTGGGCCGAGGTGCTGAAGAAGCAGGGGTGGGACGACCTGTTCCTGCCGGGCGAGGCGTACGCGGCGTTCCTGGCCGAGGAGGAGACCCGGGTGCGCACGATCCTCAGCGAGATCGGACTGTAGATGGCCAACGCGATCTCCCAGACGCCCACCGAACCCACCGGACCGGCCGACGCCGAGCCGCCGCAGCGGGCGCGCCGCTGGGGCGAGGTCGCGATGGCCGGCCTGCTGCTGGTGATCGGGGTCTACCTGATCCTCGACGCCGGGCGCATCACGGTCCCCGGCTCGGCGAACACCGTCGGGCCCCGCTTCTTCCCCTACCTGATCGGCGGGGCCACGGTGATCGTCGCCGTCCTGCTCGCGGTCGGCATCCTGCGCGGCGACGAGGGGCCGGAGGACAGCGGGGAGGACATCGACCCGAACGCGCGTACGTCGTGGCGGGCGGTGGGCATCATCGCCGTGGCCTTCCTGGCCCACGCGCTGCTGATCAACGTGGTGGGCTGGCCGCTCGCGGTGACGGCGATGTTCGGCGTGGTCGCCTGGGCGCTGGGGGCCCGCGGCATCGTCCGGCCGCTGCTGGCCGGCGCGGTCACGTCGGTGGTCATCTGGCTGGTCTTCGTGAAGGCCCTCGGGGTGCTGCTGCCCGGCGGCATCCTGCTCGAGCTGGCGACGAACTGGATTCCCTGATGGAAGCCCTGAACTCGCTGATCGAGGGTTTCGGTAACGCCCTCACCCCGATCAACCTGCTGTTCGCGCTGATTGGGGTGCTGCTCGGCACCGCCGTGGGCGTGCTGCCGGGCATCGGCCCGGCCATGACCGTGGCGCTGCTGCTGCCCATCACCTACGTCCTCGAGCCGACCGCGGCGTTCATCATGTTCGCCGGCATCTACTACGGCGGCATGTACGGCGGGTCGACGACCTCGATCCTGCTCAACACCCCGGGCGAGTCCAGCTCGATCATGACCGCACTCGAGGGCAACAAGATGGCCAAGGCCGGGCGCGGCGCGGCGGCCCTGGGCACCGCGGCGATCGGCTCCTTCGTGGCCGGCACCATCGGCACGCTGCTGCTCGCCCTGGTCGCCCCGCCGGTGGTCGAGCTGGCGATCCAGCTCGGGCCCGAGGACTACTTCGCATTGGCCGTGTTGGCCTTCCTCGCCGCCGCGACCGTCCTCGGCTCCTCCCCGCTGCGCGGGCTCGCGGCCCTCTGCCTCGGCCTGTTCCTCGGCCTGGTCGGCACCGACCTGTTGTCCGGGCAGCAGCGATTCACCTTCGGCATCCCGCAGCTGGCCGACGGCATCGACGTGATCGTGGTCGCGGTCGCGCTGTTCGCGGTCGGCGAGGCGTTGCACGTGGCGTCCCGCCTGCGGCACGGTCCGGTCCAGGTGATGAGCTCCTCGGGCAGCTTCATGACCCGCGAGGACTTCGCCCGCTCGTGGAAGCCGTGGCTGCGCGGCACGGCGTTCGGCTTCCCCTTCGGTGCCCTGCCGGCCGGCGGGGCGGAGATCCCGACCTTCCTGTCGTACGCGACGGAGAAGCGGCTGACCAAGCACCCCGACGAGTTCGGCCGGGGGGCGATCGAGGGGGTGGCCGGACCCGAGGCGGCCAACAACGCCGCCGCCGCTGGCGTCCTGGTGCCGCTGCTGACCCTCGGCCTGCCCACCTCGGCCACCGCCGCGATCCTGCTGGCCGCGTTCCAGGGCTACGGCATCCAGCCGGGCCCGACCCTGCTCAGCGACGAGTCCACGCTGGTCTGGGCGCTCATCGCCTCGCTGTTCATCGGCAACGTGATGCTGCTGGTGCTGAACCTGCCGCTGGTCGGCATCTGGGTGAAGCTGCTGCAGATCCCACGGCCCTACCTCTACGCCGGCATCCTGCTGTTCGCCAGCCTCGGCTCGTACGCGGTCAACGCCGAGCCGCTCGACCTGGTCCTGCTGCTGGTGCTCGGGCTGCTCGGCTTCGCGATGCGCCGGTTCGGCTGGCCGGTGGCACCAGCGGTGATCGGGCTGATCCTCGGACCGGTGGCGGAGACCAACCTGCGGCGGGCGGTCGCCATCGGCGACGGCGACCCGGCGGTGCTCGTGCAGTCCCCGGTCAGCGTGGTCATCTACGTGGTGGCGCTGTTGGTGGTGGTCGGCGGCCCACTGCTGCGCCGCCGTCAGGCCCGCCGGGCGGCCCGGGAAGCGGCGGAGCAGCCGCGCGAGAAGGTGCCGGCGCAGTGACGACCCCCTTGGACCCCCGATGACCGCCCATCCGATCGAGGCAAGGGGGACGACCCCCTTGGACCCCCGATGACCGCCCATCCGATCGAGGCAAGGGGGACGA
>CAXTVE010000204.1:0-6090 GCA_964247485.1 uncultured Propionibacteriaceae bacterium | reverse complement strand
GCGTGAGGCGGACGGTAACCCGCTCGCCCTGAGCGCGCTCCCGGGCGTCTGGAGCGTCTCGGCCCCCGTGGACGAGGTGCCGGTTCTGTCCCGGAGGCTGGAGCGTGACTGCGGTGGCCGGGCGGCGACGCTGCCGCCGGCGGCCCGCAAGGAGGCCGGGCAGCGTGTCGGACAGGCCCGGGGCCGGATCAACGCCGCCCTGCAGGCGCGGGAGGCCGAGGTCACCGAGGCCGAGCTGGCCCGGATCCTGGTCGAGGAGCGGGTCGACGTCACCCGGCCGGTCGCCATCCGCCCGCCCGGCGCCGTGCACCCGATCACCGCTCTGATGACCCTGATGGAGGACGTCTTCGTCGCCCTGGGCTGGGAGGTCGCGGAGGGGCCGGAGCTCGAGGCCGAGTGGCTCAACTTCGACGCGCTCAACTTCATCCCCGACCACCCCGCCCGGACGATGCAGGACACCTTGTTCGTCGAGCCGGAGGACGGCGGGCTCGTGCTGCGCACCCACACCTCGCCGGTCCAGGCGCGCACCATGCTGACCCGCGAGCCGCCGATCTACGTCGTCTGCCCGGGCCGGGTCTACCGGGCCGACGAGTACGACGCCACCCACCTCCCGGTGTTCCACCAGATCGAGGGGCTGGTCGTCGACCGCGGCATCACCCTCGGGCACCTGCGGGGCACCCTGGACCACTTCGCCCGGGCGATGTTCGGCGAGACCCGGACCCGGATGCGGCCCAACTACTTCCCGTTCACCGAGCCGTCGGCCGAGGTCGACCTGCAGTGCTTCGTCTGCCACGGCCGCTCGGTCGGTGACCCGGACAACCCGTGCCGGACCTGCCGGAGCGAGGGCTGGATCGAGTGGGGCGGCTGCGGGGTGGTCAACCCGCGGGTGCTGCGGGCCTGCGGGATCGACCCGGATGTCTACACCGGCTTCGCCTTCGGCATGGGCGTCGACCGGACCCTGATGTTCCGCAACAACGCAGAGGACATGCGCGACATGATCGAGGGCGACGTCCGGTTCAGCCGCTCGCTGGTCGGGCTGGCGCGATGAGGGCCCCGCTGAGCTGGCTGCGGGAGTACGCCGCCGTCGGTGAGCACACCGACGGCCGCACGCTCGCCGACGCGCTGGTCCGCGCCGGTCTCGAGGTCGAGACGGTGGAGCGCGCGGGTGCCGACGTCACCGGACCGCTGGTCGTCGGGCGGGTGCTCGACTTCGCCGACGAGCCGCAGAAGAACGGCAAGACCATCCGCTGGTGCCAGGTCGACGTCGGAGCCCACCACCCCGACGACGGCGTACGCGGCATCGTCTGCGGGGCCCACAACTTCGCCGCCGGCGACCTCGTGGTGGTCGCCCTGCCCGGGGCGGTGCTGCCGGGTGACGTCGCCATCGCCGCCCGCAAGACCTACGGGCACGTCTCGGACGGGATGATCTGCTCGGCCCGCGAGCTCGGGCTGGGCGATGACCACGACGGCATCCTGGTGCTGCCCGAGACCGACCTGACCCCGGGCCAGGATGCGGTGGCGGTGCTGCAGCTCCGTGACGACGTGCTGGACGTCGCCGTCACCCCCGACCGCGGCTACTGCCTGAGCATCCGTGGTCTGGCCCGGGAGGCGGCCCAGGCCACCGGAGTGGCCTTCACCGACCCGGTGGACCGGCCGGTGCCGCTGCCCGTGGCCGCCGGCTACCCGGTCGCGCTGGAGTCGCCGGACTGCCCGCTGTTCGTCGCGCTCACCGTCACCGGCGTCGATGCGTCCCGGCCGAGCCCGCGCTGGCTGGCCCGTCGGGTCCAGCTGGCCGGGATGAGGTCCGTCTCGCTGGCGGTGGACATCACCAACTACGTGATGCTGGAGACCGGCCAGCCGATCCACGCCTACGACCGGAACACCCTGGACGGGCCGATCGTGGTGCGGCAGGCGGCCGAGGGGGAGAAGCTGACCACCCTCGACGACGTCGTCCGGCCGTTGGATGCCGACGATCTGGTCATCACCGACCGCACCGGTCCCATCGGGCTGGCCGGCGTGATGGGCGGGGCGACCACCGAGCTGTCGGCGAGCACCCGCGACGTGGTCATCGAGGCCGCCCACTTCGACGCGATGGCGCTGGCCCGGACATCGCGGCGCCACAAGCTGTCCAGTGAGGCGTCCCGCCGCTTCGAGCGCGGCGTGGACCCGGCGGCGACCTACGCCGCCGCCCACCGGGTCGCCGCACTGCTGGTCGAGCTGGCCGGCGGCACCGTCAGCCCGGAGGAGACCGTGCGCGGTTCGGTGCGGCCGCAGGCAACCACGACGATGGCCGACACGTTGCCGGGGACGGTCCTCGGCACGCCGGTCGACCACGACCTGGTCGTCCGGCTGCTGACCGCGGTCGGGGCCACGGTGAGCGGCGACGAGACCCTGACGCTGACCGCCCCCAGCTGGCGGCCCGACCTGACCGACTCCTACGACTACGTCGAGGAGGTCGGCCGGCTCATCGGCTTCGACACCATCCCACCGGTGCTGCCGCAGGCGCCCGGAGGCCGCGGGCTGACCCGGACGCAGCGGGCCCGCCGGGCGGTGAACGCGGCGCTGGCCACAGCCGGTTACGTCGAGGTGCTGAGCTTCCCCTTCGCCGCGCTCGAGGACCTGGACCGGATGGGGGTGCCGGGCGACGACGAGCGGCGTCAGCTCAACCGGGTCGTCAACCCGCTGGCGGAGACCACGCCCTACCTGCGCACCTCGCTGCTGCCCGGCCTGTTCGCCGCCGTGGTCCGCAACCGCAGCCGGGGCACCGACGACCTGGCCCTCTACGAGGCCGGCTCGGTGTTCTTGGCCCGCGACCCGCAGCGCGCCGCCCCGCGGCCGCCGGTCACCGGCCCTCCCTCTGCCGACGAACGGGCGGCGATGGATGACGCGCTCGGTCGACAGCCGCGGCACCTGGCCGCCGTGCTCTGCGGACAGCGCCGTGGTGGCTGGTCCGCCCCGACCGAGACGGTGGACTGGACCGACGCCGTGCGGTTCACCGAGACGGCCGCGGTCACGGTGGGCGTCCTGCTGGCCCGCCGATCAGCGGTGCGGGCGCCCTGGCATCCCGGACGGTGCGCCGAGCTGGTGGCCGGCGACCGGGTGGTCGGGTACGCCGGCGAGCTGCACCCCGAGGTCTGCCGGGCCTTCGACCTGCCGCCCCGCACGGTGGCGGCGGAGCTCGACCTGGACATGCTGATCGCTGCCGCGCCGACGAACGGCGACATCCCGGCCGTGTCCGGCTTCCCGGTGGCCAAGGAGGACGTGGCCCTGGTCGTTGCTGCGGACGTGCCCGCAGCCGCGGTGGAGCGAGCTCTGCGGGCGGGGGCGGGCCCGCTGCTGGAGTCCGTCAGCCTCTTCGATGTGTACGCCGGCCCGCCGGTGCCCGAGGGCCACGTCTCGCTCGCGTACGCCCTGCGGTTCCGGGCGCCGGACCGGACGCTGACCGACGCCGAGACGGCAGCAGCCCGGGATGCGGCGGTGGCCGCCGCGGCCGAGCAGACCGGCGCCGTCCAGCGGACCCTCTGACCCGCGGGTCAGAACGGCTCGTAGCAGTCGTAGGTCGCCAGCGCGGAGATGCGGGCCCCCCGGACCGTCACGAACTGGGCGATGTGAGCCGTCAGCCGCTGGCCGGCGGTGAAGCGCCCGATGTCCTGGCCGACGGTCCCGGTCCAGGTCAGCCGGAGGATGGCGGTGCTGCCCTGCTGCCCGGCGTGGTGCACGTCGTAGAACTGGCGGGCCATCAGCCGGGCGCCGGCACGCGACGCGGCCATCAGCTCGCCGCGGCTCATCACGGCCCCGGCCGGCTTGACCAGATCGGGGTACTCGGTGATGGTCGCGTCGTCGGTGAAGAGCTCGGCGAGCTCCTCGCCGAAGCGGCCCGCCTCGATGGCGGCGTGCAGTGCCTGCGCGATCTCGATGGGGGTACGAGTGGGAGTGCTGGTCGTCATGTCCACAATCTTAGTTGTACAACATTGGTTGTCAATATCGTAGGATGCGGGAATGGCTGAGCTGGACCCCGCTGGTCTCGACCTGCCCACCTTGGCCGCCCTGGCCGGTGCGGCGGCCAACGACCACGTGCTGCGACGCCTGCGTGACGAGGGGTTCGCCGGCGTGCGGGTGTCCTACGGCTACGTCATCCAGAACCTGATCGGGGAGCAGCCGACGCTCGGTGAGCTGGCGACCCGCCTGGGGGTGAGCCAGCAGGCGGCCTCGAAGTCCGTGGCCGAGATGGAGGACCTGGGCCTGGTGGCCCGGACAGCCGACCCCGCTGACAGCCGGGTCCGCCGGGTCGGCCTGACCGACCACGGCCGAGCGCTGCTGAGTGCGGCCCGGACCGCCCGCGCCGAGCTGGAGCGCGCGGTGGCGGTCAACGCCGATGACCTGGCCGCAGCCAAGCGGACCCTGGTGGGCCTGCTCGAGCAGACCGGCGAGCTCGGCACGGTATCCCGCAGGCGGGTCAGGCCGACGGCAGGCTGAGCCGCGTCCGTCGGGGGCTGACACCGTTGCCTTTCTGCGGGGCATGCCGTTGCCATTTCCGCAGTGCGGCACGGGTTGGCCGAACCTGAGGGCGATCAGCAACTGATTCAGCAGTGTCGGGCCCAGAAGTCTCAGGATTGCGCACAACCGTTGCTCAATGATCTATCTGGGGCAGATCTGCGCCTGACGCCGGCCTGAGGTACCTCGGGAATAGCCCCGGGCTGCCTATTTCGGGCCCCACACATTCTTCACCGCTTCCTCGGAACCCCTCGAGACAGGACAGCGCTCGCCCAGAGGTTGACCCGTCAATCTTTCCGGTGTCGGCACAAACGCCGACGAAGCCACGAACCGGAGATATGACATGACGACCCTCGTCGCCGAGACCACCACCAGCCTCTTCGCCCCCGCCGCGGCCGGCAGCCTGGCCACGACCCGCTCGCTGGCCGCTCGGGCCGGCAAGCGGCTGATCGACATCATGGGGGCCGCCGCCGGCCTGCTGCTGCTCGCCCCGGTGCTGCTGATCCTCGCGCTGGTCGTCAAGCTGCACGACCCGGCTGGTCCGGTCCTCTACCGGCAGTCCCGGCTCGGCCAGAACGGTCGGTCGATCAAGGTCCTCAAGTTCCGCACGATGCGCTGGCAGTACTCCACCGGGCCGGACCGTCCCTACCAGACCGCTCAGCAGGCATTCGTGGCGATGGGCCGAGCCGACCTGGTCGCCGAGTTCGAGGTCGCGCAGAAGGTGGCCGACGACCCGCGGGTCTCCCCGCTCGGTGCCTTTCTGCGCAAGACCAGTCTCGATGAGCTGCCGCAGCTGGTGAATGCACTGGTCGGCGACCTGAGCCTGGTCGGCCCCCGGCCGATCGTGCTGCCGGAGCTGGCTCGCTACGGTGACCACGGCGCAACGTTCCTCGGGGCCAAGCCCGGCATCACCGGCCTGTGGCAGGTGTCCGGTCGCAGCGACACAAGCTACGACGAGCGGGTTCGGCTGGACGTCCGCTACATCGCCAACTGGAACCTGCTGCTCGACCTGTCGATCCTGGTCCGTACGGTCCTGGTCGTCGCCCTGCGCCGCGGCGCGATCTGAGCGGATCCGGTCTGCCGGCCAGTCGACCCGCTAACCCTGCCAGGTCTTCAGGACCCGCAGCTTGGACCAGGGGATGCGGGGCATGCCGTAGTAGTCCCAGCTCAGGCCGGCGGCGGTGTACACGGACCCGGGCGAGCTGGCTGTGGCGTCCGGGGCCCGCTCGAAGCTGGCGCTCAGCGGGGCGCCGCCGCGGTCGATCACGTACGCGCCGTAGCGCTGCAGGGCCCGGGCGACAGCTTTCTCACCCGGGGTGATGCCGGCGATCCGGTTCACGTCGACCGCCGGGTCGAGCTGCAGCCGGGCGCCCTCGGGCAGGCAGTCCGAACGGGTGGAGTCGCCGTCGGTCTTGAGTGCTGGGGCGCGGAACACCCCGGCGCAGGCCGTGTCGGTCTGCAGCACCAGAGCGTGGTCGATGAGCCCGGCCGAGATCTCCGACACGCGGACCACCCCGCCCAGCCGCGAGGCACCCGCGCCGGTGCTCGCGCCGCCCCAGCCCGACCCGGAGAGCGTGTTGACCGCGCCCCAGGAGG
>CAXTVE010000203.1:0-6103 GCA_964247485.1 uncultured Propionibacteriaceae bacterium | reverse complement strand
GTAAAGATCCGGGGGGAGGAAGGCGGGGGCGGTTACTGGTTGATGCGGTAGACGTCGTAGACGGCGTCGACGCTGCGGATCGCGCGGAGCACGTGGTCGAGGTGCTTGGGGTCGGCGGTCTCGAAGGTGAACTTGGCCTTGCAGATGCGGTCCTTGCTGGTGTTCAGGGCCGCGGACAGGATGTTCACGTGCTGGTCCGACAGGGCCCGGGTGATGTCCGACAGCAGCCGGTTGCGGTCCAGCGCCTCGACCTGGATGGCGACCAGGAACGAGCTCTTGGCTGTGGGGGCCCAGGACACCGGGACCAGCCGCTCCGGCTCGGAGCGCAGGCTGTCGGCGTTGACGCAGTTCTCGCGGTGCACCGACACCCCGGAGCCCTTGGTGACGAAGCCCATGATCGGGTCGCCGGGCACCGGCGTGCAGCACTTGGCCAGCTTGACCAGCAGGTCACTGGTGCCCTTGACCACGACGCCCGAGTCGGTGCGCAGGGTCGGGGTGAGCCGGCGCTGCTGGCCGGTCACGATGCGGTCCTCGGACGCCTCGTCGGCGGCCATCTCGTCGCCGCCCTCGACGGTGATCAACCGCAGCACGACGTCCTGGGCGGCAACCCGCTTCTCGCCCACCGCCGCGTAGAGCGCCGACACGTCGGGCTGCTTGAAGAAGCCGGCGACCGCCGTCAGGTGCTGCAGGGTGAGCAGCCGCTGCAGCGGCAGCCCGGCCTTGCGCATCTGCCGGGCGAGGATGTCCTTGCCGTTCTCGATCGACTCGTCGCGCCGCTCCCGGCTGAAGTAGTGCTTGATCTTGTTCCGCGCCCGCGGGCTGCACACGAACGACAGCCAGTCGCGGCTCGGCCCGGCGTCCTGGGCCTTGGAGGTGATGATCTCCACCACGTCGCCGTTGACCAGCACCGACTCCAGCGGCACCAGCCGGCTGTTGACCTTCGCGCCGATGGTCCGGTTGCCGACCTCGGTGTGGATCGCGTACGCGAAGTCGACCGGGGTCGAGCTCTGCGGCAGCGAGACGACCTCGCCCTTGGGGGTGAAGACGTAGACCTCGGCCGAGGTGATCTCGAACCGGAGCGAGTCCAGGAACTCCCCCGGGTCGGTGGTCTCCTTCTGCCAGTCCAGCAGCTGCCGCACCCAGACCAGGTCGCTGCTGTCGTCGGTGCCGCGGACGGCGACCGCGACGCCCTTGCCCTCCTTGTACTTCCAGTGCGCCGCCACGCCGTACTCCGCGCGCCGGTGCATCTCGTCGGTCCGGATCTGCAGCTCGACCGGGGTGCCGTCCGGCCCCAGCACCGTGGTGTGCAGCGACTGGTACATGTTGAACTTCGGCATCGCGATGTAGTCCTTGAACCGGCCGGGCAGCGGGTTCCAGCGGACGTGCAGCACACCGAGCGCGGCGTAGCAGTCGCGGCTGTTCTCGACCAGCACGCGCAGCCCGACCAGGTCGTAGATGTCGGAGAAGTCGCGGCCGCGGACCACCATCTTCTGGTAGATCGAGTAGTAGTGCTTGGGCCGGCCGGTCACATTGGCCTTGATCTTGGCCGCGCGCAGGTCGGCCTGCACGTGCTCGATGATCGTCGCGAGGTACTGGTCGCGACTCGGGGCGGCGTCGGCGACCAGCCGGACGATCTCGTCGTAGACCTTCGGGTGCAGGGTGCCGAAGGCCAGATCCTCGAGCTCCCACTTGATCGCGTTCATGCCCAGTCGGTGGGCCAGCGGCGCGTAGATCTCCAGCGTCTCGGTGGCGATCCTGGACGCCTTGTCCGGGCGCAGGTAGTGCAGCGTGCGCATGTTGTGCAGCCGGTCGGCGAGCTTGATCACCAGCACCCGGATGTCGGCGCTCATCGCGACGATCATCTTGCGGATGGTCTCGGACTTGGCGGACTCGCCGAACTTGACCTTCTCAACCTTCGTACAGCCGTCGACCAGCAGCGCCACCTCCTCGCCGAAGTCGCGCCGGCACGCCTCGAGCGTGTACGCGGTGTCCTCCACCGTGTCGTGCAGCAGGGCGGCACAGAGCGTGGACTCGTTCATGCCCAGCTCGGCCAGGATCGTGGTGACGGCCAGCGGGTGGGTGATGTACGCGTCGCCGCTCTTGCGCAGGGTGCCCTGGTGCAAGCCCTCCGCGGTCTTGTACGCCCGCTCGAGCAGGGCCAGGTCGGCCTTCGGGTGGTTGGCCCGAACCGTGCGGAACAGCGGGTCGAGGGCGGGGGTCTGGGCCCGGCCGGTGCCGAGGCGGGCCAGGCGCTGGCGCATCTTGACCCGGGGGTGGTCGGCCAGCGGGACGGGCAGCGGCGGCGGCTGATGCATGGGCTCCGGCTCCGGCTCCGGCGAGATCAGCGCTCGGCGGGGCGACGGCGCACGTCGGTCCTCGGGCTCGGTCTCCGACTCGCGCGACCGGGCCCGGATGGCCGAGGCCGGGTCGGTCACCGCCACGAGATCTCCATCCTCACCTGATGGTCCAGTGTAGACACCCGGTTCAGGTTTCGGCGGTAGCCTGCCTGACCACGACGACCTGATCGCCCGGCTCGAGCTTGGCGACGGTCGGGTCGTAGAAGCGGCGGAGCGTCTTGTTGCGCACCACGGCGATCACCCGGTCGCCCGACACCTGGTGCGGCGCCAGCCCGATCTCGTCCCGGGTGACGGCGCGCTCCCCCACCTCCAGGCCCTCCTTGGCCGACAGCAGGTCCTCGATGACCACACCGAGGTTCGGGCTGACCGCGGACAGCCCGAGCAATCGGCCAACCGCCTCCGACGAGGTCACCACGGCGTTGGCGCCGGACTGCCGCAGCAGCGAGGCGTTGTCGTCCTCCCGCACCGCGACCACGACGTGGGCACTGGGGTTCAGCTGCCGGACGGTCAGCATGACCAGGATCGCCGAGTCGTCCCGGTCCAGGGTGATGATCACCTCCCGGGCCTTGACGATCTCCGCCCGCCGCAGGATGTCACGCCGGGTGGCATCCCCCTCGATCGCGGCGAAGCCGCGCAGGTTGGCGTCGCTGATGGCCGAGGGCCGGCCGTCGATGACCACGATCTGGCCCGGGTCCATCCCGCTGGTCTCCAGCGTCTCGACCGCACTGCGGCCCTTGGTGCCGAAGCCGACCACGACGACGTGGTTGCGCATCCGTTTCCTCCAGCGACCGTCTGAGATGATGCGCCGGCCCTCGTTGGCCAGCACCTCCAAGGTGGTGCCGACCAGCAGCACCAGGAACCCGATCCGCAGCGGCGTGACCACGATCGCGTTCACAATCCGGGCGTGCTGGGCGACGGGCGTGATGTCGCCGTAGCCCGTGGTGCTGATTGTCACCGTGGCGTAGTAGATGGCGTCGATCAGGTTGACCTTGCCGTCGTAGTTGTCGGTGTAGGAGTTGCGGTCGAACCACACCAGGGCCACCACGATGGCCAGGAAGAGCAGCGCCAGCAGGGTGCGGCGGAGCAACTCGACCGTCGGCGAGGCGGTGCGCAGCGGCAGGCTGACCAGTGCGTCGTGGGTCCAGGTGCGGCCGCGGCTGTCCCGCCGCAACGGGCCGCTGAGGCTCACTTCTTGCGCTGGCTGCGCGGCTTGTGCTGCGGTTGCGGCCGCTTCGCGGCAGCGTCACCCATCGGCCGTACGCGGGGGCGCTCGGCGTTCGCGCCGACGGCGGTGATCCGGACGGCCGTCGAACCGGTCCGGCCGTTCGCGACGGCGGTGGTACTGGACTGGAGGTCCATGGCGGTGGAACCGGACCGACCGCTCACGGCCGCGGCCAGCTCGGCATCGCTCGGCTCGAGGTCACCGGCCGCTGTCGCCGGCTCCGACCGGCGGTTGCGCGGCGGTACCGGCTCGAACTCCGGCGTACGGCCCTTCTGCTCGGCCTTGGTCCGCCGGGCCCGCACCCGGGCCGCCAGCTTCTTCATCTCCGGGTCCCGCTCCCTGAGCTGGGCCAGCAGCGGCGTGGCGATGAAGATCGAGGAGTACGCGCCGGCGATCATGCCGATGAACAGCGCCAGGGCGAGGTCCTTGAGCGGGCCCTCCCCCAGGATGAACGCGCCCGCGAACAGCAATGCGGCGACCGGCAGCACCCCGATCACGGTGGTGTTGACCGACCGCACCAGCACCTGGTTGACCGCGAGGTTGGCCGCCTCGGAATAGGTCTTGGTCGTGCTGGAGCGGATGTCGCGGACGTTCTCGCGCACCTTGTCGAAGACCACGACGGTGTCGTAGAGCGAGTAGCCCAGGATGGTCAGCACCCCGATCAGGGTCGCCGGGGTCACGGTGAAGCCGACCAGGGCGTAGACGCCGATGGTCAGCACCAGGTCGTGGACCAGCGCGACCAGGGCCGCCAGGGCCATCGTGCCGTTGCGGAAGTAGGCCCAGATCAGCAGGGCGACCAGGGCCAGGAACACCGCGAGAGCGATCAGCGCGCGCTCGGTGATCTGGTCACCCCAGGAGGCGCCGATCAGGCTGTAGGCGACCTGGTCGGAGGGGACCCCCACCTCCTCGGCGATGGCCCCGCGGACCGCCGGCACCTCGGTGGTCGGGTTCAGGGTGCGGGTCTGCACCCGGATCTGGTCGCTCCCGATGGTGTTGACGATGGGGTCGTCGAGGTCGGGCAGCCCGGTGGCCACGATGGCCTCGCGGACGGACTCGACCGTCTGGGAGGTGACCGCGACCGGGGCGCGGAAGTCGGCGCCGCCCCGGAACTCGATGCCGAGCGTCAGCCCACGGACCAGCACCGCGAGGATCGACAGGGTCACCAGGATCGCCGAGACGATGTACCAGCGCCGTCGCCGGGCGACGAAGTCGTAGGAGATCTCGCCCGTGTAGAGGCGGTGGGTGAGGTTGGAGAGCTTGGGCATCAGATTCCCTCCGCCGCCGCCGCCGCCGGACGCCGGGACCGGACACCGGGCAGGGCCTTGACCCCGAGGTGCTCCGGGTCCAGACCGGACAGCCGATGGCCGCCGCCGAAGAACTTGGTCCGGGCCAGCAGCGTGACCAGCGGCTTGCTGAACATGAACACGACGAGGACGTCGATCACGGTGGTCAGGCCGAGGGTGAACGCGAACCCCTTGACCGAGCCGATGGCCAGGATGAACAGCACCACCGCGGACAGCATGGACACCGCGTCGGCGATCAGGATCGTCTGCCGGGCCCGCCGCCAGCCCGACTCCACCGCCGTCCGCAGGCTGCGGCCCTCGCGGACCTCGTCGCGGATCCGCTCGAAGTAGATGACGAAGCTGTCTGCGGTCACGCCGATGGCCACGATGGCCCCGGCGATGCCGGGCAGGTTGAGCGCGAACCCGACCGAGCTGCCGAGCAGCACCATGCAGGCGTACGTGAGCGCGCCAGCCACGGCGAGGGACGCGACGACCACGACGGCCAGGCCGCGGTAGTAGAGGATGCAGAACAGCACCACCAGGCCGAGGCCGATCAGGCCGGCGATGATGCCGGCCCGCAGCTGCTCGCCGCCCAGGGTGGCCGACACGTTGTTGACCTCGGAGACGTCGAAGGCCAGCGGCAGCGCACCGTACTTCAGCACGTTGGCCAGCTCGGTCGCCGACTGCTGGTTGAAGCTGCCCTCGATCTGCGCCCGGCCGCCCGGGATCGGGTTGTCCACCGAGGGGGCGGAGATCGAGACGCCGTCGAGCACGATGGCGAACCGGTTCTGCGGCTCGCCCTTGGCCGACAGCGCCCGGGTGGCCGCCTCGAAGGCGGTCCCGCCGGCGGAGTTGAACTCCAGGTCGACCACCCAGGCGACCTGGTTGGCCGGCACCCCGGCCGACGCGGTCGCCAGTTGGTTGCCCTCGATCAGGGTGGGACTGAGCAGGTACTTCTCGGTGCCCTCGCGGTTGCACGCGAACAGGGCCCGGTCCGCGACGTCGTCGGTGGTGCTGCCGCAGGTGTACTCGGCAAACGCGGCCTGGCACGGCTCGCCGGGCACCCAGTCGACGGCCTGGTCGGGCGGTGTGCCCTTTCCGTCGGCGCCCAGGCAGGCCTCGCCGGCCGGCCGGGGGGGCGCGGTAGGCAGCGCCGGGAAAGGCTTGTTGTTGCCGCCGGCGCCCTCGGCGGTCGGGCTGGGTCGCGGCGGCGGCGCTCACCGTCTCGGGCAGGCTCGCGA
>CAXTVE010000202.1:0-6112 GCA_964247485.1 uncultured Propionibacteriaceae bacterium | reverse complement strand
TCTGTAGAAGCTGTGAGGTGCGAGTAAGGGCTGGTAAGTCGAGGTCTCGGCGTTGGGTTCAGGGCGTGCGGTCCCGATTGTCGTCGAAGGGGTTGCCGTCGGGGGCGGCGCCGGTGTCGGGGACCGGCATCGTGACGTCGGCGGCGGCGGCCCGGACGGCGTCGTGGGCGGCGTACCCGCTGTCCTCCTCGGTGCCCAGCCGGCGCTGCACGGCGCGGGAGTTGAAGACCAGGTTGAGCAGGATCGCGGTGATGGCGCCGGCGGAGATCCCGGAGTCGAAGATGATCTGGAACGCCGTCGGGAGCTCGGCGTAGATCTCGCCGGACACCGTCGGCAGCAGACCGACCCCGATCGCGATCGCCGGGACCAGGATGTTGGCGTTGTTGAACGTCACCCGGGTCAGGGTCCGGATGCCGCTCGCTGCGACCATGCCGAACAGCGCGACACCTGCGCCACCGAGCACCGGCAGCGGGATGCCCTCCACGATGCCGCCCAGCTTGGGCAGCAGGCCGAGCAGGATGAGCACGCCGCCGGCGAAGGTCGCCACGTAGCGGGACTTGACCCCGGTCAGCGAGACCAGGCCGACGTTCTGGGCGAACGCGGTATAGGGGAAGGTGTTGAACACCCCGCCCAGGACCGTGGACAGTCCGTCGGCCCGCAGGCCGTCGGCGAGCTGCCGCGGCTCGACCCGCTTACCGACGATCTCCCCGACCGCGATCATGTCGCCCGTGGTCTCGGTCATGATCACCAGCGCCACGATGCACATCGCGACGATCGCGCTCACCTCGAAGGTCGGGAACCCGAAGTGGAACGGGGTGCTGACGCCGAACCAGTCCTGCTCCGCCGCGCCGCTGAAGTCGGCGAGCCCGAACGGGATCGCCGCGAGCGTGCCGATGACCAGGCCGAGCAGGATGGACAGCCGCTGGAAGGCCGGCGGCGCGAACCGCTCGATGGCCAGGATCACGCACAGGGTGAACAGCGCGAAGGTGAGGTTCAGCGGGGACCCGAAGTCGTCGGACGCCGCGCCGCCCCCCGCCCAGCCCGCGGCCACCGACATCAGCGAGAGTCCGATGATCAAGATGACGGTGCCGGTGACCAGGGGTGGGAAGAACCGCAGCAGCTTGGCGAACACCGGGGCCAGCAGCATCATGAACACGCCGCTGGCGATCACCGAGCCGTAGATCGCGGTGATTCCGTACTGGCTGCCGATGGCGATCATCGGGGCCACCGCGGCGAACGTACAGCCCTGCATCAGCGGCAGCCGGACGCCGAAGCGCCAGAACCCGACCGACTGGATCACGGTGGCGATGCCGGCGACCAGCAGGTCGGCGCTGATCAGGTAGGGCAGGTCGCTGGACTGCAGCTTGCCCTGGCTGATCAGTGCGCCGCCGACGATCAGCGGCACGGCGACCGCACCGGCATACATGGCGAGGACGTGCTGCAGGCCGAGGGCGGCCAACCGCCCGGGCGGGGGCACCTGGTCCACCGGGTGGAGATCGGTGGGGTCGGTGTCGGTTCTCTGGATCGTCGCGGTCATGGGGACCTCCTCGTGCGCGGGCGACGCAGCCGCGGCGGTGAGGCGGGGTCAGCCCGGGTGGGCGACTCGACGGGGTGGATCTGGTCGGAGAAGTTACGCGCGCCGTGTTTCGTCTGAGGCGGTCTGCTGTTGCGACTGCGTTAAACGGGGGGCAGCGGGGTGGCGCCGTTCAGCCAGGTGTCGATCAGTCGCCAGGCGATCGAGCTCCGCCCGGGGAGCCCGAGCTCGCCGGAGTCCAGGAGAGCCCGCAGCCCGTCGCGGGTGTGCCATGCGGCGTGCGCGATCTCGGTGACGTCGACGCAGATGCGGGTGGTGGCCGCGCGGGCGAAGTACCCGACCATCAACGAGCGCGGGAACGGCCACGGCTGGCTGCCGAAGTAGGTCACCTCGGCCAGCTCGACGTCCACCTCCTCGCCGATCTCGCGGTGGATCGCCTGCTCCAGCGACTCCCCCGCCTCGACGAAGCCGGCGAGCACCGAGACCCGGTTGCCCCAGGTCGGCTGGCCGCCGAGCAGCAGCCGGTCCTGGGCGTCGACCACGGCCACGATCACCGCCGGGTCGGTACGCGGGAAGTGGTCGCGCTGGCACACGTCGCAGTGCCGGGCGAAGCCGCCGTTGATCACCCTGGTCGGTCCGCCGCACTGCGAGCACATCGGCTCGAGCTGGTGCCAGCTGATGATGGCGGCCGCCGCGGCAGCGATGTCGCGCTCGTTGTCGCTGAGCTGACTCCCGACCTCCCGCAGGTCGTGCACCGGGCCCTCGGTGAGCGCCTCGACCGCGAAGACGGGCGCGCCGTTCACGAGCCCCAGCAGCCGGTGGCGCTGGAGGTCGAACTCGACGAACGGCCGGACCATCCGTAGCTTGCTGCCCTCGGGGTTGGTGGTGAACCGCGCCTGTCCGTCCAGCTTGAGCAGCTGCGCGTCCGCCGCCCGCCACAGCCCGGCCACCCAGTCGGCGGAAGCGCGGTGATGGTCGACCCGGTCGAGGTCACTGGCCATCGCCCAGTTGATCACCGAGCCAGCGTAATCGCCTCCCCGGCGCCCCCCTCACCTTCGCGCGGGGTCTCAAGGGCGGTCGACCCCCCTTGACGACCCGGTCAACAGCCGTTCGAGCTCCGGCCGGCCCGGCAGATCGTCCGGGCGGAGCAGCCGGTCGGTGCGGACGTGGTAAAACACGGCATCGACCTCGGCCGGCGGCAGGCCGTGCGCCTCGGCCCAGGCCAGCCGGTAGACGGCGAGCTGCAGCGGGTCCGCGGCCTCGATCCGGCTGGTCTTCCAGTCCACCACCCGGAACCGGTAGCCCTCCCCCACGCCGGCATAGACGGCGTCGATCCGGCCACGGACCAGGCGACCGCCGATCAGCACGCTGACCGGAGCCTCGAGCGCGTACGGGGTGGTCCGGCCGAACCGACCGGTCGCGAAGGCGTCGCAGAGCGCGCGCAGCTCCTCCTCCCCGTGGGCCCCGGCGTCGGCCCGGTCCGGCAGGTCGTCCGGGTCGACCAGCAGCTGCTGGCCCAGCGCGCCGGTGGCCCGGTCCGGACCGAAGTAGCGCTCGACCCACAGGTGGAACCGGGTACCGAAGCGGGCGGCCCGCGACGGCGGCTGCGGCATCGGGCGGGCCAGCTCGGCGGCGAAGCCATCCGGGTCGGACTGCAGCTTCAGCACCGCCGTCGTCGACAGTGAGGCCGGCAGCGCGACCGCCTGCGTACCCGAGCGCGCCGCCCGGGCCTCGGCCAGCAGCTGGTGCAGGTCGGCGTCCCAGCCGGCCAGCTGCTCCTCGTCGTCGAGCAGCAGCGACGGCACGCCGGGGTCCTCGTACGCGCCGGTCGCAGCGAACCGGGCCTGGGCCCGGCGGACCGCCGCGGCGGCGTCCTCCCGGCGGCGCAGCGCCGCCGGGGCCCACGGTGCGGGCCACGGGTACGGCGCTGCGTCGGTGATCAGCGGGTTCTGCAGGCCCGGCGGGGCGGCCTCGGCCAGCAGTCCGCCCCTGGCGCGGGCGGTCTCCAGGATCGCCCGCAGGTAGCTCGACGGCGTCCGCGACCGGACCAGCTCGGGTCGCCAGGAGTGTCCGGAGCCGACGAGCAGTCGCTTGGCCCGGGTCGCGGCGACGTAGGCCAGCCGGTCCTCGGCCCGCAGCTGCTGCTCGGTCAGCTCGGCCTTGTACTCCCCCATCGCGGCCATGCTGGCCTCGGCCAGCTGCGGGATCGAGCCGGCGTCGCCGCGCAGGTCGGCCGGCAGCACCGCCGGGTTGGTCACCCAGTTGTCGGTGACCCGGTCGCTGGGGAAGGTGCCCTGCATCAGCGCAGGCAGGAAGACCGCCTCCCACTCCAGGCCCTTGGCCTTGTGCACGGTGAGCAGCTTCACCGCCTCCCGGTCCGACGGCACAGCCTGGTCCAGTCCCGCGCCCTGGTCGACCTCGGCCTGCAGGTAGCCGAGCAGTCCGGTCAGCGAGGCCTCGCCGTCGACGTCGGTGTAGGCGGCGACCGCGTCCAGGAAGGCGCCGAGCTGGTCGCGCCGGGCGGAACGCGCGTACTCCGGGGTGGCCAGCAGCTCGATGTCCAGGCCAAGGGTGGTGATGATCCGGCGGGTCAGGTCGAGCACCGGCTCGTCGACGTGCCGGCGCAGGTACGCCAGCTCCTCGGCCAGCCGGGCGAAGCGCTCCCGGGCGGCGTCGGCGTACGACGCCTCGCCGGGGTCCTCGAGCGCGTCGAGCAGGCTGACCACGTCGGTCGGGTCCTGGTGCGCGACGGCGTGCTCCAGCGCGTCGAGCACCGCGTCCGGGGCCCGATCGGTCGCGGCCGGCCCGCCCACGCGCGCCAGCTCCCGGCGGCCGAGCAGGGCCAGGTCGCGGGGGCCGATCCGCCAGCGCGGCCCGGTCAGCAGCCGGACCAGGTCGGGGTTGGCGGTGACGTCGTCGACCAGCCGCAGCGTCGCGGTCACGTCCATCACCTCGGGCAGGTGCAGCAGGCCGCCGAGGCCGACGATCTCCACCGGCACGTCCCGGGCGGTCAGCTCGGCGTAGAGGGGTGCGATGTCGGCGTTGCGTCTCGTCAGCACGGCGACATCGGCCCACCGGGCCGCCGGGCCGGCGGTGTGGACCGCGACCACCTGGTCGGCGATCCAGCTGACCGCCTCGCCCCAGGTCTCGAAGGTGGCCGCCCGGACCTCCCCGGCCGGCGCGTCGACCGGCGCCTCCAGCCGGCCCACGCCGGGGCCGCCGGCTGCACTGCGCAACGGCGCGCTGAGCCCGTTGGCCAGGTCCAGGATGGTGTGCCCGCTGCGCCGGTTGATGGTCAGGGCGAAGTCGGTCGCGGGCCGGCCGTCCCGCCGCCGGAAGGTGTCGGCGAAGGTGAGGATGTTGCTGGCCGCGGCGCCCCGCCACCCGTAGATCGCCTGCAGGGGGTCGCCCACCGCCGTCACCGGATGACCAAGCCCCTCGTGGGGCGTATGGCCCGAGAAGAGGCCGCGGAGCATGGTGGCCTGCGCGGCGGAGGTGTCCTGGTACTCGTCCAGCAGGACCACCGCGAAACTCGACCGCAGCGCGGCGGACACGGCCGGGGCCTCGACGGCGAGCCGGGCGGCGATGGACATCTGGTCGGCGAACTCGACCAGGCCCAGCCGGCGCTTGAGCGCCTGGTACTCGGCCACCAGACTGGCCAGCTCGAGTCGCTCCTGCGCAGCCACGATGGCCTTGGCCACGTCGACATAGGTGCGGCCGCGGTTGTTCGTCGGCGCCGACTCCAGCGCGACCAGCAGGTCCCGGGCGTGGCTGTCGAGGTCGGCCGGGTCGACCAGGTGCGACTGCAGGTCGGCGTCCAGCCGCAGCACCCGCTCGGTGACGGTGGCCGGCCGCAGCCGGGAGATGAACTCGAACGGGCCGGCGGCCGCCTTCACCACCCGGGCGGCCAGTCGGTACCTGGTGGCGCCGGTCAGCATCGTCGGGTCCGCCTCGAAACCGAGCCGTAGCCCGTGCTCGGCCACCAGGCGGGCGGCGAAGGCGTCGTAGGTCATGATCAGCTGCTCGCCGGACTCGGCGACCCCGCCGTCGGCCACCACCCCGGACCGGACCAGCGCGGTCCGGACCCGGGTCGACAGCTCGGCCGCCGCCTTGCGGGTGAAGGTGAGGCCCAGCACCTCCTCCGGCCGGACGGCCCCGGTGCCGACCAGCCAGACCACCCGGGCGGCCATCACCGTCGTCTTGCCCGAGCCGGCGCCGGCGATGATCACCCCCGGCTCGAGCGGAGCGGTGATCGCCTCGAGCTGGGCGGGCGAGAAGGGTACGCCGAGGGCGTCGACCAGGTCCTCGGTGTCGCGGAAGCGCGGCGACCCGGAGAGGGGCGTCAGGGTCGAGATGGTCACGCGCGCTCCCGTGTGTTCCGACGCGCGCGGCGGGGGTTCAAGGGGGTTGCCCCCCTGGCGGAGGACGTTGTCACGAGACCACCTGCCGCCCAGCGGACTGGGCCGGGCAGCTGCCCCGGAACGGGCAGTACCGGCAGCCGGCACCGACCCGGGCCTCGTGCCGCTCGGCCCGCACGAGCGCGGCGGCCTCGGCCAGCCGCGCGTGCACCCAGGTCGC
>CAXTVE010000201.1:0-6164 GCA_964247485.1 uncultured Propionibacteriaceae bacterium | reverse complement strand
GACGCCGACCCGGACCCCCAGCCCGACGCCGACGCCGACCGTCTCGCCGACGCCGACCGCCTCGCCGACGCCGAGCGTGACGGAGACGCCGACCGCCTCGGCCACCCCCACCACGGCATCGCCGACCCCGTCGGCGAGCAGCGCGTCACCGACCCCGACCGCCACCGACCGCTACCCCGTCCGCAGTGAGTGGGCCGCCGCGGTGCTCGGCCGGCTCAACGCCCAGCGGGCGCAGCACGGGCTCCCGGCGCTGACCAGCAACGCCAAGCTCGCCGCGGCGGCCCACACCCACAACGTGAAGATGGCCGACGCGAACCAGCTCAGCCACCAGCTGCCCGGCGAGCCCGGTCTCGGCGACCGGATCACCGCGGCCGGCTACTCCTGGCGTTCGGTGGGGGAGAACATCGCCTGGAACAGCAGCCGCACCGAGGCGGGCGTGCTCGCGCTGCAGGACTCGATGTACAACGAGACGCCGCCGAACGACGGGCACCGCCGCAACATCCTGAGCGAGAGCTTCACCGAGGTCGGCATCGACGTCATCGAGGACGCCGAGCACGGCAAGGTCTGGCTGGTCACCGACTTCGGCCGTCCCTGACGCCCGCAGGGTGAACGATCCCGACTGGTCGTCCAGTCGGGATCGTTCACACCGTTCCGGTCTCGCGCGGGTGATCGCGCAGCCGGTCGGCCAGGCCGCCGGCCACCAGGCGGGCTGCCGCCGTCTCGGGCTTGCGGGCCGCCTGGTCGACCAGGCACGCCGTGAACTCGGTGGCCAGCTCGAGCCGCGGGAAGCGGTCCAGCACCTCCTCGACGAAGGCGGGTGGCAGCACGTCGGGCCGCGCGCCCGAGATGTCCAGTCCGGTCGCGATCTCCAGCAGGTGCCCCTCCGGGTCGTGCTCGGGGTCGACGGCGGGCCACATGTGCCGCTCGATCACCTCGAGCGCTCGCTGCCGCCGCGCCGCCGGCCAGCCCGCCCCGGCCGTCAGCACCCACGCCGCATGCCCGCCCGCCGACTCGAACGCCAGCCGTTGGTTGTCGAACGCGTCGGTGAGACCGAGGTCGTGCAACATTGCCGCGACGTAGAGCAGCTCCGCGTCGTACGCCAGCCCGGCGACGTCCGCGAACCCGACGGCGAAGGCGTACGAGCGCTCGCAGTGGTTGAGCAGCGCGGCCGAGTGGTACTCCGCCGCCACCTCCCGGGCCGCGGTGGCGGCGGGCGAATCGGGCACCGCGACCTGCCCCACGCTCACCCCACCAGCTAACTCAGGACGACCGTCCGGCGACCAGATCTTCCGGGTTCTTGGCGGGAACCTTGCCCTTCGTGGCCGAGCGCGCCGCGGAGCCGCGCTGTACGACCGCGATCCCGGCCAGCACCAGCGCCCCGCCGAACAGCTGCACCGCGCTGGGCCGCTGGGCCAGCAGCACGGCGGCGAAGATCACCGCGAAGATGACCTCGGACAACGAGACGAAGGATGCGACCGAGCCGCCGAGGAGGCGTACGCCGACGATGCCGGTGATGTAGGCGAACACCGCCGCCACCGTGATCAGCAGCAGCAGGGGCAGCCACCACGGCACCGAGGCTCCGGCCAGGGTTGCGGTGCCGCCCGTGGTGGTGAACGGCAGGAAGCCGGTCAGCGCGACCGCCAGGACGAGGAGCGCGCCGACGCCGGTGCCCGCCGTGGTCAGCACCAGGGGATGCACCGGGTCGTCGCCTGCGTCCTCGCTCAGGATGAAGTAGGCGGACAGCCCCACGGCCGCACCCAGCCCCCACAGCACCCCGACGGGGTTGAGGGTCAGGCCGTTGCGCACGTCGAGGACGAAGACCAGGCCGACCAGGGCGAGCGCCGCGCCGATCAGGACCGCGTACGCGGGGCGGCGCCGGTCCCGCGCCCAGTAGTAACCGATCAGCAGCACCGGCGCGGTGTACTCGAGCAGCAGGGCCACCCCGACGGACAGGTACTGCACCGCGCTGAAGAAGCAGAGCTGGGCCATGGCCACTGCGGTGATCCCGTACGCCACCAGCTTGACCGACTGCCGGGCGGTGGGGAAGCGCGTGCGGCGCAGCTGCACCAGACAGGGGATCAGCAGCACCAGGAACGCCCCGCCCATGCGGACCGCGACCACGGCCGCCGGCGACCAGCCGAGGTCGAGCAGCGAGCGGGCCAGCGACCCGGACGTCCCGAAGGCGGCGGCCGAGAGGAGTGCAAAGACCAGACCCATCGGAGGTGTCTCCTGTCAGGAACAAAACTTGATTACACTCATGACGCTATCCCATCTCGACGTCAGGAGTCAAAGTGGAGTTCACTCATGACACGGAGGAGGCGCTGACGACGGCCGCGGCTCTGGTCAACACCGCCACGACCGACGACGGCGACCAGCTGACGACGCTCGCCGAGCTCGACGCCTTCCTGCGGCGGTATCCCTTCTCCGGCGTACGGCTGGGCACCGACGAAGAGCTGGCCGAGGTGCGCCGGCTCCGCGACCGGCTCGACGACCTGTGGTCGGTCACCGACCGGGACGAGGTCGCGGCCCTGGTCAACGCCCTGCTGACCGATGCGGACGCGGCGCCCTACCTCAGCAAGCACGACGAGCTCGACTGGCACCTGCACGTCACCCGCCCTGATGCCTCGCTCGCCCACCGGATCGGGGCCGAGGCGGCCATGGGCTTCCTCGACCTGGTCCGCGAGGACCAGCTCGGCCGGCTGCGGCACTGCGGCGCCGACGACTGCGACGACGTGTACATCGACCTGTCCCGCAACTCCTCGCGCCAGTTCTGCAACGCCCGGTGCAGCAACCGGATGAGCGCCGCCGCCTATCGGGCCCGCAAGCGGGAGTCGGTGGCCTGAGCCGTCAGCGGTTCCAGCGGAGGATGGCGCGAGCCTCGGCCCTGGCGTGCTTCCGGATGTCCTTGGCGATCGCGTCCCGGGCCTTCCTGGTCGGCGCGTCCAGCAGCCGCTGACCGGTCTCCCAGGCCAGCTGGCGCCAGACGAAGATGTTGGCGTCGGCCGGCGCGGCGGGCTCGGTGAACAGGCCCGGGCACAGGTCGCGCTGGATCTCGGGGTAGACGACCGGCCGGGTATACGGAAGGCGAGCACGTCGTCCACGTGCCGGTGGTCCGGATAGGTGTAGCGCGGACCCATCTCCTCGATCATGAACGCCAGGTCGTTGTTCACGTGGGCGTTGATGCCGAGGTAGAGCAGCTGGGTGCAGGTGAGCCGCTGCGGATTGGCGCGGAAGGCGATCCGCCAAGCCGGGTCGACGTCTCGCCGGTCGCCGCGCTCCCAGGCGGCGTATGCCTTCAGGTAGTAGTTCGCGAACGTCGGGATGACCTCGGCGTCCCAGAACGCCGGGTCGGAGAACTCGCCCTCGGCGTTCGCGTCCCGCATGCCCTCGGTGGTGCGCAGGTAGAGCAGCGCGAACGGCCGGTTCTGGACCTCCAGGTCCGGGTCCTGGTAGTGCGCCGTCATCTGCGCGATGGTGTGCGCGGTGTCGTGGTCGGCCCGCGCCGGCGCCACGAACCCGACCGTGAGCAGGGCGGCGAGCGCCCCCATGATGATCATCCTGCGCATCGATCCCCCCGGAGTCGAGAACTGTCGCCGGTTACCACGATGCCCGAGAACCGACGGGGCGGGAAGGGGTTGTGATCAGGGTCGTACTTTACCTCCCCGGTTTCACCACGCGTAGGACACCAGGTCGCCGAGCAGCTCGTCGGCGTCCACCGGGAGTCCGCGCGCGGTGAACCAGGTGGCCACGTTGTGGCAGTCGCGGGCCAGGAAGTCCATGCCCTGCGGGTTGGCCACGATGTCGACCATCTGCGGCAGGTCGATCAGCACGATCCGGTCCTCGGCGGCCAGGATGTTGTAGGCCGACAGGTCGCCGTGAGCGAGGCCGCGGGCGGCCATGGCCCGCATCGCGTCGGTGAGCTGAGCCCAGTAGGCCTCGAGCAGCGGCCGGTCGGGCCGGGTCTGGGCCAGCCGGGGCGCACCCGTCCCGTCCGCCAGGGTGATGAGCTCCATGCAGATCTCGACGCCGTCGAGCTGCACCGGGTAGGGCACGGGCAACCCGGCGGACCACAGGTCGGCGAGATAGCCGAACTCCGCCGCGGCCCACTCCCCGGCCTGCACCGCACGCCCGAACCGGCTGCCCTTGGCCACCGCCCGACGGTCGCGGGAGCGGCGCATCGAGCGGCCCTCGGTGTAGCCGGAGTCACGGTGGAAGAGCCGGTGGTCGGTGCTGCGGTAGCGCTTCGCGGCGAGCACCACCGTCCTGCTCGCCGTCGCCCGCTCGAGCAGGACGACGTCGGCCTCCTTGCCGGTCTTGAGGATGCCGAGCTCGGTGTCGATGGCCGCGCTCTCGGTGATCACCCAGTCGGGCCAGGGCTCCGGCCCGGCGAGGATGCCGATGTCATCCCAGGTCGACCAGCGCTGGTGGGGACCGAGGTGGTCGTCATCGAGGACATGGGTGTCGAACGGTGGTTCAGCTGGGCTCTCGGACATGAGGGTGTGGGGTTCCTGACTGGAGGAGGGGGCGGACTGCGGACAGCCCGAGGACAGTGATGGACACGTCACGCCTCCTTCGTCGGCAGGGACCCGGACCCCAGTCGGGCACGGCAGGTCAAGCCTGGTCGCGGTGCGCCGGCCCCGCAACCGAATTACCGGCGGCCCGCCCCGGGATCGCGTCACCGACCCCTCCGCCGGACAGCACTGACGACAATCTCCCTCCAGCGCAGGGCGAAGGTGGGCCCTCAGGCGGGAGGTGAGGACGGCAGCCGCGTCTGGCGGGAGATCTCCATCGGGCGGCGGCCGGGCCGGCTCGCGGCGGCCGCGCGTCACTCGCGACCGGTCGGCCAACCCGTAGGGCACCCGTGCGATTTTCCGCTCGCTCGCGGCCAGGCGGTACCGTGGGCCGATCGGGGGCACGAAAGGAATGACCTAGTGAGCGACGGAGACGTCGGGGACGTAGACCTCGTCCAGCTGTTGACCCCCGAGGGCGAGCGGGTGGCGCACCCCGAGTACGCCTTCGCCGGCGACGACGAGCAGATCCGCAGCTTCCTCGCCGACATGGTGCTGACCCGCCGCATCGACGCCGAGGCGATCGCGCTGCAGCGCCAGGGTGAGCTGGGCATCTGGCCCTCGTGCCTGGGTCAGGAAGCGGCGCAGATCGGGGCCGGCCGGGCGATGCGCCGTCAGGACTACGCCTTCCCCACCTATCGCGAGCACGGGGTGGCGTGGTGCCGCGGGGTCGACCCGCTGCGCCTGCTGGCGCTCTACCGCGGCGTGGACCTGGGGTCCTGGGATCCGCACCAGCACGGCTTCCACCAGTACGCGATCGTCATCGGGACCCAGGCCCTGCACGCGGTCGGCTACGCCATGGGGGTCGAGCGGGACGGCGACATGGGGACCGGCAACCCCGACCGGGACACCGCCGTGGTCGGCTTCTTCGGCGACGGTGCGACCAGCCAGGGCGACGTCAACGAGGCCTTTGTCTTCGCCAGCTCCTACAACGCGCCGATCGTGTTCTTCTGCCAGAACAACCAGTGGGCCATCTCCGAGCCGATCGAACGGCAGTCGCGCATCCCGCTCTACCGTCGGGCGGCCGGCTTCGGCTTCCCCGGCGTCCGCGTGGACGGCAACGACGTGCTCGCCGTGCACGCCGTGACCACCGCCGCGCTGGAGCGGGCCCGCTCGGGCAACGGGCCGACGCTGATCGAGGCGTACACCTACCGGATGGGGGCGCACACCACCTCCGACGACCCGACCAAGTACCGGCTGGCCGACGAGCTCGAGCACTGGCGGTTGAAGGACCCGATCGAGCGGGTCCGCGCCTACCTGAGCCGGCACGGTGCGGCCGACGACGACTTCTTCGCCAGTGTGGACGCGGAGGCGAAGACCCTGGTCGGCAACCTGCGCGCCGCCTGCCTGGCGCTGCCGGCGCCGAAGCTGGTCGACACCTTCGAGGCTGCGTATGCCGGCACGCCCGCCCACCTGCGCGAGCAGCAGGCCGCGTACGCCGACTATCTCGCCAGCTTCACCGACGCCGGGAGCCCCGCATGACTCTGTCGAATGTCGCGCTCCGCGCTCCGGGTCATCGGCGGCGGGGGATCCCACTAGTTACTAGCCGTTACCGGCCCCCCCCAGCGGCCGCCCCGGGGGGACTGCGGAGCCCCC
>CAXTVE010000200.1:0-6180 GCA_964247485.1 uncultured Propionibacteriaceae bacterium | reverse complement strand
GGGCGGCGGTGCCCTCGACGTAGTCGTCGTCGTGGGACTTGACCCAGGACATCAGATCGCGGAGCTCGTGACCGACGGCCTCGATGGGGTGCCGCTCCCCCGCCCGCCGCAGATTGCTGAACTCGGGCGCTCCGGCGTCCTGGTCGTCGATGAAGCGCTTGGCGAAGGCGCCGTTCCGGACGTCCTCGAGCACCGCCTTCATGTTCTCCTTGACCCGGGCGTCGATGATTCGCGGCCCGGACACGTAGTCGCCGTACTCGGCGGTGTCGGAGACGCTCCAGCGCTGCTTGGCGATGCCGCCCTCGTACATCAGGTCGACGATCAGCTTGAGCTCGTGCAGGCACTCGAAGTACGCGACCTCGGGCTGGTAGCCGGCCTCGGTCAGAGTCTCGAACCCCGCCATCACCAGCGCACTGGCCCCGCCGCACAGCACCGCCTGCTCGCCGAACAGGTCGGTCTCGGTCTCCTCGGTGAAGGTGGTCTTGATTCCGCCGGCCCGCAGGCCGCCGATGGCCTTCGCGTAGGACAGGGCCAGGTCCCAGGCCTTGCCGCTGGCGTCCTGCTCCACCGCGACCAGCACGGGCACCCCGCGACCCTCGGCGTACTCCCGGCGGACCAGGTGTCCGGGACCCTTCGGCGCGACCAGGGCCACGTCGACGCCCTCGGGCGGCGCGATGTAGCCGAACCGGATGTTGAACCCGTGGGCGAAGAACAGGGCGTCGCCCGCCACCAGGTTCGGCTCGATGGCCTCCGTGTAGAGCTTGCGCTGAGCCGGGTCCGGCACCAGCACCATGATCAGGTCGGCCTCCTCGCAGGCCTCGTACGGGGTGAGCACCCGCAGGCCCTGGGCCTCGGCCTTGGCCCGGCTGTCGCTGCCCTCCGCCAGGCCGACCCGGACGTCGACGCCGGAGTCGCGCAGCGAGAGCGCGTGGGCGTGCCCCTGGCTGCCGTAGCCCAGCACGGCGACGTTGCGCCCCTGGATCAGCGACAGGTCGGCGTCGGAGTCGTAGAACATCTGTGCGGGCACGGCGGGCTTCTCTCTGGGATCGGTGTGGGTGAGCTGCCCTTCGACGGGCTCAGGGCACGATATCGCTAGCGGGTCACGGCCTTGAGCCGCTCGCCCCGAGCAGTGCGGTCGGTCAGCGAGCGGTTGCCGCGGCCGAGGGCGACCAGCCCGGACTGGACCAGCTCGCGGATGCCGTACGGCTCGAGCAGCTCGAGCAGTGCGGCCAGCTTGGCCGGGCTGCCGGTGGCCTCGACGGTGATCACCTCGGCGGTCAGGTCGACCGCCTTGGCGCCGAACAGGCCGATGATCTCGATCAGCTGGCCGCGGGTCTCCGCGCTGGCCCGCACCTTGACCAGGATCAGCTCGCGGCGGACCGCGGCGGTCGAGTCGAGCTCGACGATCTTGAGCACCTCGATCAGCTTGTTGAGCTGCTTGGTGATCTGCTCCAGGACGATGTCGTCGACGTTGACCTGGAGGGTGATCCGGGACATCTCGGGCGACTCGGTGGGTCCGACGGCGAGCGACTCGATGTTGTAGCCGCGCCGCGAGATCAGCCCGGCCACGCGGGCCAGGACACCCGGCTGGTTCTGCACCAGCACGCTCAGGGTGTGGGCCTCGGGCAGGGTGGCGCTCATCTCGCGTGCTCCTGGGTGATGCTGGCTTCTCGGGGGTTCGGAGGGTTCGTGCCGCTGGGTGGGATCACAGCTTCTCCTCGTCCCAGGCGGGGGCCATGTCGCGGGCCACCTTGATGTCGTCGTTGCTGGTGCCGGCGGCGACCATCGGCCAGACCATGGCGTCCTTGTGCACCACGAACTCCACGACCACCGGCGCGTCGTTGATCGACAGCGCCTTCTCGATCACGCCGTCGACGTCATCGGGATCCTCGGCGCGCAACCCCACGCAGCCCATGGCCTCGGCCAGCTTGGGGAAGTCGGGGATGCGGTTGGTCTTCAGGTCGGTGTTGGAGTAGCGGCTGCCGTAGAACAGCGTCTGCCACTGCCGGACCATGCCCAGGCTCTGGTTGTTGATCACCGCGATCTTGACCGGGATGCCCTCCAGGGCGCAGGTGACCAGCTCCTGGTTGGTCATCTGGAAGCAGCCGTCGCCGTCGATGCCCCACACGATGGCGTCGGGCTGGCCGACCTTGGCACCCATCGCCGCCGGCACGCAGTAGCCCATGGTGCCCAGTCCGCCCGAGTTCAGCCAGCGGCCCGGCAGCTCCCAGGGCAGGAAGTGCGACGACCACATCTGGTGCTGGCCGACGCCGGAGGCGTAGTAGGCGTCCGGGCCGGTGATCTCGCCGATCCGCTTGATCACGTGCTGGGGGGACAGGCTGCCGTCGGCGGGCAGGTCGTAGCCGGTCGGGTAGCGCCGCTTCAGGTCGCCCAGGTAGCGGCTCCACTCGCCGATCTCCAGCTGGTCCTCGCTGCCCCGCAGGAGGGAGACGAGCTCGCCGATCACATCTTTGGCGTCGCCCACGATGGGCACGTCGGCCACCCGGTTCTTGGAGATCTCGGCCGGGTCGATGTCGGCGTGGATGATCTTGGCCAGCGGCGCGAAGGTGGAGAGCTGTCCGGTCACCCGGTCGTCGAAGCGGGTGCCGAGCGCGATCAGCAGGTCGCTGCGCTGCAGCGCGCCGACCGCCGCGACCGTGCCGTGCATGCCGGGCATACCCATGTTCTGCGGGTGTGAGTCGGGGAACACGCCCCGCGCCATCAACGTGGTGACGACCGGGATGCCGGTCAGCTCGGCCAGCTCCTTGAGCTCGGCCCAGGCCCGGGCCTTGAGCACGCCGCCGCCGACGTAGAGGACCGGGCGGCGCGCGGCCAGGATCAGCTTGCCGGCCTCCCGGACCTGCTTTCCGTGCGGCTTCGTGACCGGGTGGTAGCCGGGGAGGTCGAGGCTGCGGGGCCACTCGAACCGGGTGCTGGCCTGCAGCGCGTCCTTGGTCACGTCGACCAGCACCGGGCCGGGCCGGCCGGTGCCGGCGATGTGGAACGCCGAGGCGATCGCCGACGCGATGTCCTCCGGCTTGGTGACCAGGAAGCTGTGCTTGGTGATCGGCATGGTGATGCCGCGGATGTCGGCCTCCTGGAAGGCATCGGTCCCGATGGCCGCGCTGCCCACCTGACCGGTGATCGCCACGATCGGCACGGAGTCCATGTGGGCGTCGGCGATCGGGGTGACCAGGTTGGTCGCGCCCGGGCCCGAGGTGGCCATGCAGACGCCGACCTTGCCGGTCACCATGGCGTACCCCTCTGCCGCGTGCCCCGCCCCCTGCTCGTGCCGGACCAGGATGTGCCGGACCTTCTCGGAGTCGTAGAGCGGGTCGTACGCGGGGAGGATCGCGCCGCCCGGGATGCCGAAGACGACGTCGGCGCCCACCTGCTCGAGCGAGCGGACCAGCGACTGTGCGCCGGTCACCTGGTCGGTCGGATCCGTTCCGGACATCTCGGCCACTCCTGTGTGTCGGGCCCGGATCCCGTCTCCGGGTCCCGGGTGGATGGTACGCCTGTGCTCAGCCCGCTCGGCCAACAAAAAACCCCCGCTGCCGAAGGCAGGCGAGGGAGCGCGTCGGTTGATCGAAGGTCAGCCGACACGCCTGCTTACGAGGAGGAGCGAGGTCATGTCCCACACCATAGCCGTACGCTGCCGGACGCGCCGAACCGATGTCTTGACATGCGGAAGGAAACTAGGGCTGCGGACTTTCCTCGAGTGCTTGTTCCACGGGATCGGGCGCGAGCAGCAGTGGCCAGAGCCCGGCGCGGGCGTAGTAGAGGTTGACCGCCACCAGCAGCACCAGGGAGGTGACGAGGTAGAGGGCGGTGCTCAGCGCCGGCACCAGGTCGGCCGGCAGGGTGTACGCCATCGCCACCCGGGCCGCAGCGTCGGCCAGCGTGCCGACGCCGAACGCGATGCTGGCCCGGCGCCAGATGGTCCGGAACCGCGGCTGGGTGCACCAGAGCTGTTCCCAGTGACCCGGCGGGTAACGGTGCAGTAGCTCCAGCACGGGGCGCGAGAGCACCAGGGCGAGGGGTCGGCTGGTGTACACGCTGGCCAGGAACCAGGTGCCGACCGTGGCGGTCACCAGCGCGTCCCGGGCCAGCAGGAACCGGACGTCGCCACCGATCAGGGACACTCCGAGCGCCAGCAGCAGGAGGATGCTCCAGAACCCCGACACCGCACCGGGGCGCTGTTTCCGCAGCAGCCCGACCACGAGGCCGACCACCGGAAGCAGAGCACCGACCAGCAGAGCGGTGAACACCGACAGGCCGAGGGCCCGCAGCGTGTAGTACAGGACCATCGGACCGACCAGCCCGAGGACGGCGGTCGTCGCGGCGCGTCGCCACCGCCCGGTCATGCCGGCTGCCGGGTGGCCAGGTCGAACGCGGTGGTGACCTCGGCGGCGTACGCGGCCGGGTCCAGACCGGGTCGGGCGGCCAGCAGCAGTGGGAACCCGTCCACCGACCGCTGGACGAGCGCGGCCATGATCGACGGGTCGAAGTCCCGGAACACCCCACTGGCCTGGCCCGCCCGGAGGATCTGCTCGACCGGTGAGGTGGCCGCCTGCTCCTCGCTCGGGCCGTACGCCACGCCGCCGTTCAGGAAGATCTCGGTCAGGGCCGCCATCGCCGCCCGGTGCTCGGCCACGAAGCCCACGTTGGCCTCGAGATAGGTCCGCAGGGCGGTCGGTGGATCCAACTGGTCGGCCATCCGCCCGCCGACGTGGTCGGAGATGAGTCCGAACACCCGATCGACCACCTCGCCCATCAGCTCCGTCCGGCTCGCGAAGTGGTAGGAGATCAACCCGGTGCTGGACAGGCCGGCGCACGCGGCGATGCGGGCGAAGCTGGCCCGGGCGTATCCCAGCTCGGCGATCGTGCTGATCGCGGCCTCGACGATCTGCGCCCGTCGCGCCTGCTCGATGAACGACCGCGATCGTTCCTTCGGCGCCGTAGTTGCTTGCATAAGCAATTTATAGCTTGCTCAAGCAAGAATGGCCAGACGTAGGGTCGCCGGATGAGGTGGGGAACGGCGTTGGCCGGTGCCGCACTCCTCCTGGCCGCCGGGTGTTCCACCGCCGCCCCGCCGCCCCCGGTGCTGTCGAGCCCCCAAGCGTCCACCCCTGCTCCTCCGACGGCAGCCGACCCCCCGGTGGCGCCACCCAGCCCAAGGCCGAGCGCAACGGCCAGTCCTAGCTCGACGACCACCACGAGGCCACGTCCTGAGCGGGTCGACGCCGAGCGGGCGCTGCGCGACATCGAGACACTGGCCGTCGACATCGGGCCGCGGGAGGCGACCTCGCGGCGCTACACCCGGGCGGCCGACTGGGTCGAGCAACGGCTGACCGATCTGGGGTACCGGGTCCGACGCCAGACGGTCCGGGTGCCGGCCGGCACGTCCTGGGGTGTCCCGGTCCGGGCGGGGCGGTCGGTGAACCTGGTCGCCGAGCCACCCGGCTTCGACCGGACCGCCGGGCACACGGTCGTCGGCGCCCACCTGGACACGGTTCCGCAGGCCCCGGGCGCGGAGGACAACGCCTCCGGGGTGCTCGAGCTCGCCCGGCTGGCTGCGGCGGCGCCACCCGAGGTGCCGGTCCGGTTCGTCGCCTTCGGCGCGGAGGAGCCTCGCGGTCCCGGCGACGCGCTGCACCACTTCGGTTCCCGGCGGCAGGTCGCCTCGCTGTCCCGGGCCGAGCGCGAGGCGCTGGCCGGCATGGTGTCGCTGGACCGGGTCGGCGTACGGGCCGGGTTCGTCCCGGTCTGCCGGGGCGGCTCCGACGGCACCCGTCTCCGCTCCGCCGTCCGCGCGGCCGGGCGTCGGACGGACGTCCCCACCCGGGCCTGTGAGAACCGGAGCAGCGACCACTGGTCGTACGAGAGGGCCGGGCTGCCCGCGGTCCGTATCGGCAGCGTCCCCTACCCGGAGTACCACTCCCGCCGCGACCTGCCCGCCGTGGTCGACCGGCGCCAGCTGGACCGGGTCGGTCGGCTGGTCTGGGCCTGGCTCAACGACCCGGGCTGAGCCGGCGCAGGTACTCCGCCACGTCCGCGGCGCCGGCGTGCTCGGCCCAGCCCAGCGGCGTGCCGCCGTACGCCGGCTCGGTCCGGGCCGGGTCCGCGCCGCGCTCGCCCAGCAGCCGGCCCAGGCCCAGGTCGCCCCCCCCGGCCGCG
>CAXTVE010000199.1:2863-6184 GCA_964247485.1 uncultured Propionibacteriaceae bacterium | reverse complement strand
CTCGCCCTGCCGGTCGAGCACGACGACTGGCTGGTGATCGCGGGCGGCTACGGGGGCTACCGGCCGGGGCGTACGCGGGCGGACTTCGCGGCCTACCTCGACGCGCTGCCCGACCCGGCGATCAGCGACGTGGTCGACCGGCTCGAGCCGGTCAGTGACATCGCGGTCTATCGCCAGACGGCCAACCGGCGATACCGCTACGGCCTGGCCCGGGGCTGGCCGGCCGGCCTGTTGGTGGTCGGCGACGCGGCGTGCGCGTTCAACCCGGTCTACGGCCAGGGCATCACGGTCGCCGCCCAGCAGGCGCTCAAGCTCCGGGAGGCCTGGGGCGGTGTGGATCTGCAACGCCGGCTGGACCGGGTGGCCGACTTCTGCTGGTCGGTGGCCACCAGCGAGGACCTGCGGCAGCCCACCAGCGCCGGCTCGCAGAACCTGGCCCAGCGGGCGTTCGGGGTGTGGGGCGCTTCTCTCGCCCGGCTGGCCGCCGCCGGCGACGAGCAGGCCTACTGGACCTTCGCGCAGGTGTACCACCTGATGATCGAGCCGCGGGCGCTGCTCTCCCCGGCCCTGGCGGCGAGCGTGGCCCGCGCCGGCGTCCGCGGGTACGGGCCCCCGGCGCCCCGGCCGGAGGTGCTGAACCGGCTCCGCACGCCCCTCGCCGCTTAACATAAGCCGCATGCACATCCTCGTCGTGGACGACGACCAGGCCGTCCGCGACTCCCTCAAACGCTCGCTGGAGTACAACGCCTACGAGGTGAGCACGGCCGAGGACGGCGTACAGGCCCTGGCCCGGCTGGCCGCGGTCCGGCCGGACGCGGTGATCATGGACGTGATGATGCCCCGGCTGGACGGGCTGGAGACCACGCGGATGCTGCGGGCGGCCGGCAACGACGTACCCATCCTGGTGCTCACCGCCCGCGATGCGGTGGGCGACCGGGTGGACGGGCTGGATGCCGGCGGCGACGACTACATGGCCAAGCCGTTCGCCCTGGACGAGCTGCTGGCCCGGCTGCGGGCCCTGGTCCGGCGGGCGGGCACGGTGGCCGACTCGGCCGACCCGTCGGCGCACAGCCTGACCTTCTCCGACCTGGTGCTGAACTCCACGACCCGGGAGGTGGTCCGCGGCACCCGGATCATCAACCTGACCCGGACCGAGTTCACCCTGCTCGAGGCGTTCATGTCCCACCCGCGCCGGGTGCTGGAGCGGTCGTGGCTGCTGAACGAGGTGTGGGGCTTCGACTTCCCCACCACGGCCAACTCGCTCGAGGTCTACATCGGCTACCTGCGCCGCAAGACCGAGGCCGATCACGAGTCGCGGTTGATCCACACCGTGCGCGGGGTGGGCTACGTGCTGCGCGAGACGCCGCCATGAAGCGGGGCCGGTCCCGGAGCCTGCCGAAGGGCCGGAGATGCGGCCGAGCCTGAGGTCCTGGCTGCGGCGGATGCCGCTGCAGCGCCGGGTGGCCTACCTGACCACGGTGGCCGTGGCGCTGGCCGTGGCGGCGACCAGCGTGGCCGGCTACGTCACCCTGCGCGTCTCGCTCTACCGGGCGCTGGACGACGAGCTGGTGACCACCGCCGCGCCGCTGGCCCGCGGCCCGGTCGTGGAGGACCTGCGGACGGTCAAGACCCTGACCGGGCGGTCGATCCGGTCGGCCGACCTCGCGGTGGCCGCGATCCGGGCCGACGGCAGCACCTTCTTCGTGCCACCCGCCAACCCCGAGCCGGCACCGGGCGGCGAGACCCGCGACAACCTCGTCCTCGGACCGGAGGAGCTGGCCGTCGCCCGGCTCGGGCGGGGCTTCTCGGCCCGGTCGGGGGTGTCGGAGCGAGGGGTGGAGTACCGGATCGTCGCCGTGCCCCTCGGCGAGGTGCCGGGCCGCTACGCGCTGGTCATCGGCCGGCCGCTGCAGCCGACGAACACCATCCTCAGCTCACTGTGGGCCGTACTGATCATCTTCGGTGTGGCCGGCGTGGTGATGGCGGCCATCGTCGGGGTCACCGTCGCCCGGTCGAGCCTGCGGCCGGTGCGCCAGCTCTCCGCGGCGGTCGAGCAGATCACCGCCACCACCGAGCTGACCCCCATCGAGATCGACGCGACCGGTGACCTGGCGCGGCTGGCGGAGTCGTTCAACCAGATGCTGCGCTCCCTCAACTCCTCCCGGGAGCGGCAGGCCCAGCTGATCGCCGACGCCGGACACGAGCTGCGGACGCCGCTGACCAGCCTGCGCACCAACATCGAGCTGCTGGCCGCCGACCAGCGCAGCGGGATGCTCTCGGAGAGCGACCGGACGGCGATCCTGCGGGACGTCACCGCGCAGCTGGTCGAGTTCACCGCGCTGATCCAGGACCTGGTCGCGCTGGCCCGCGACGAGACCGCCGCCACCCCGGAGCCGCTGGACTTCCGCGACGTGGTCAACGCGGCCCTCGAGCGGGTACGCCGGCGGGCCTTCGGACAGCACTTCGACGTCGAGCTGAACCCGTTCTACGTGACCGGGGACTCCGACATGCTGGAGCGGGCGGTGACCAACCTGCTGGACAACGCGGTGAAGTGGAGCCCGCCCGGCGGCACGGTGCGGGTGCAGCTCGAGGGCGACCGGCTGCGGGTCGCCGATCAGGGCCCCGGCATCGACGAGGCCGATCTGCCCTTCGTCTTCGACCGCTTCTACCGCGCCGACAGCAGCCGCAACACCCCCGGCACCGGCCTCGGGCTGTCCATCGTCGCCCAGACCATCACCCAGCACGGCGGCTGGGTCCGGGCCGGCGCCTCCGCCCAGGGCGGCGCCGAGTTCACCGTCCAGCTCCCCGGCGCCAGCTCCCTGGAGACCCTGACCTCCCGGCCGGCCGATCGCACCCCGAACCCCACCCCGAGCCGTACGGCCTGACGCTCCACACCGCTGGCAACGTGGGTGGAGCACCAGCAAGCGGCGTAGCGCTGAGGCGCCGGGCGGTCAGCGGCAGTCGGCGCAAGTGCCCAAAAGGGCGGCGTGCTGAGGATCGAGGCGGAAGCCGAGCCGCTCCTCGACGGTCTCGGCCAACGGGTCCAGCACTTCCGCCGGGAAGTCGATCACCCGCAGGCAGGTCGTGCACTGCAGGTGGGCGTGCGCCGCGGCGGCCGTCTCGGACCCGGCGACGCTGAGGTGGTGCACCGTCGCCGCACCGCCCAGATGGGTGTGGGTGACCAGCCCGAGTTCACCCAGGGTGGCCAGCGCACGGTAGACGCTGGCCCGGTGGAGGCCGGGGGCGGACGCCTCGGCCCGGCTCGCGATCTCGTCGGCGGCGCGGGGGGGGGGGGGGGGGGGGCGCCCCCGGCGCGCCCCC
>CAXTVE010000199.1:0-2853 GCA_964247485.1 uncultured Propionibacteriaceae bacterium | reverse complement strand
GAGCGAGATCGCGTTCGTCCCCTCCGCCGCTGTCCCCGCCGGCCCCGCGCCGGGTAACCCCGAGCTGCCGGCCTTCTACCCACCCAACATCGGCCGCTACACCCTCCCCGCGCGCCCCCGCCTCCGCGACGCCCCCCGCCCGCCCGACCCGGGTGACCCGTTCGCCGCGGCCCCGGAGCTCGGCCAGCGCCGCCTGCACCCGGGGCGCCGGCCCCGGTCGCCTCGTCGACGCGCCACCCACCGCGCCATTGTCCACCCCCGCGCGGTGGTTCTTGTTGCAACTCCGTCGCATTAAGTAAGGTGCGGCCATGCACGTCCCCGACGGGTTCCTCGACGCGGCCACGTCGATCGGCACCGCGGTGGTCGCGGCCGGCGGCCTCGCGGTGGCTCTGCGCGGCGCCCGCCGGGAGCTCGACGACCGGACCGCCCCGATGGCCGGCCTGGTCGCCGCGTTCGTGTTCGCCGCCCAGATGCTCAACTTTCCGGTCGGGGCCGGCACCAGCGGCCACCTGCTCGGCGGGGCGCTGGCGGCCGTGCTGGTCGGCCCCTACACCGGGGCGCTCTGCCTCGCGGTGGTGCTGCTGGTCCAGGCCCTGCTCTTCGCCGACGGCGGCATCACCGCGCTCGGCACGAACATCACCCTGTTCTCGGTCGTCGCGGTCGGCGTGGGCTGGCTGGTGTTCCGTGGCCTGCAGCGGATGCTGCCCAAGCGGGTGTCGCTGGTCCCGGTGGCGGCCAGCGTCGCCGCCTTGGTCTCGGTGCCGGTGGCCGCCCTGGCCTTCGTCGGCCTGTTCGCGATCGGGGGCCAGGTGCCGGTGCCACTGGGCGCGGTCGCCTCGGCGATGCTGGGCTGGCACGTGCTGATCGGCATCGGCGAGGCCGTGATCACCGCCCTGGTGGTCAGCAGCGTGGTGGCCGTCCGGCCCGACCTCGTCTACGGCGCCCAGTCCGCGCGGTCCGCTCCCCGGCTGCAGATCCGTACGCCGGAGGCCGCCGCGTGAGCACCCGCACCCTCTTCGTCGCCGGCCTGGTCGTCGCGCTGCTGCTCGCCGGCGTCGTCAGCTTCTACGCCTCAGGGCACCCGGACGGCCTGGAGTTCGTCGCCGAGCAGACCGGATTCCTGCCCACCGCCCAGGACTCGCCGACCGCCGGCGGCCCGCTGGCCGGCTACGAGGTCGCCGGCATCGGCAACGGCCGGCTGGCCGCCGGGCTCGCGGGCGTGGCCGGGGTCCTGATCACCCTGGTGCTGGCCGGCGTCTTGGGCTACGCCGTACGCCGTCGCTCCTGATGGGCGCCGGGCGCCGGCTGCTCCATCCCGCGGACTCGCCCGTCCACCGGGCGGCTCCGCACCACAAGCTGCTCGCCCTGCTGGGCTTCGTGCTCGTCGTCGTCGCGACCCCGCGCGACTGGTTCGCCGCGTACGCGGGGTTCCTGGCCGTCCTCGGGGTGCTGATCGCCCTGAGCCGGGTGCCGGTCGGGAGCCTGCTGCGGCGGCTGGTGGTCGAGGTGCCGTTCGTGGTGTTCGCGCTGCTGCTGCCCTTTCTCGCGCTCGGTCCGCGGGTGGCGGTGCTCGGCGTACGCGTCAGCGAGGCCGGCCTGCTCGCCGCCTGGGGCCTGCTGGCCAAGGGCACGCTCGGGGTGCTGGCGTCCCTGACGCTTGCGGCCACCACACCGGCCGACGACGTGCTGCGCGGGCTGCAGCGGCTCCGGCTGCCGGAGCTGCTCGTGCAGATCATGGGCTTCATGGTCCGCTACCTCGACGTAATCGGCGATGAGCTCGGGCGGATGCTGGTCGCCATGCGCTCGCGCGGGGCCGACCTCCGCTCGCCCCGGCACTGGCCGGCGCTGGCCCGGGCGCTCGGGGCGCTCTTTCTCCGCTCCTACGAGCGCGGCGAGCGGGTGCACCACGCCATGCTCTCCCGCGGCTACACCGGGCGGCTGCCGTCGTGATGCCGGTCCTCGACGTGCGGGGGCTGGCGTACGCGTACCCCGACGGGCACCAGGCGCTGTTCGGGGTCGACCTGCAGGTGCAGCCCGGCGAACGGGTCGCGCTGCTCGGGCCCAACGGCGCCGGCAAGACGACCCTGGTGCTGCACCTCAACGGCATCCTGACCGCGGGCGCCGGCTCGGTGACGGTCGGCGGCCTGCCGGTGAACCCGCGCAACCTCGCCGAGATCCGCCGCCGGGTCGGCATCGTCTTCCAGGACCCGGACGACCAGCTCTTCCTGGGCACGGTCCGCCAGGACGTGGCGTTCGGGCCGGCCAACCTCGGCGTACGCGGGGCGGCCCTGGAGCGGCGGGTGCGGGAGGCGCTGGACCAGGTCGGGATGACCGAGGTCGCGGACCGGCGGCCGCAGCACCTGTCCTTCGGGCAGCGCCGCCGGGTCGCGGTGGCGACCGTGCTGGCGATGGAGCCCGAGATCCTGGTGCTCGACGAGCCGTCGTCCAACCTCGACCCGGCCTCGCGGCGGGAGCTGGCCGAGATCGTGACCGCGCTCGACGTCCCGCTGCTGATGGTCACCCACGACCTGCCCTACGCGCTGCAGCTGTGCCCGCGGTCGGTGGTGCTGTCCGACGGGGTGGTGGTGGCCGACGGGCCGACGTACGACGTGCTGACCGACGAGGCCCTGTTGCGCGCCCACCGCCTGGAGCTGCCCTTCGGCTTCGACCCCCGCCGGCCCGCCGCGACCTAGCCGTGGGTCAGGGTCGAGATGCGGAGCACCGAGGGCAAGTGTCGAAAATCTCCCTCCAGACGAGGGTTGGTCAGATCCGTTCCGCCTGAGCCTGCGGGCCGCCGAGCAACTGGAGGGAGATTTCGGTGATCGCTAGGACTTGCCGCCCGTCGCGTAGGGC
>CAXTVE010000198.1:0-6248 GCA_964247485.1 uncultured Propionibacteriaceae bacterium | reverse complement strand
GTGCTCGGCGCGATCAGCGCCGTCGCGAGCCTGATCGTTCTGGCGTACGCGGTCTTCGCGCTGTGACCGGATGCCCGTTGGTCCGGGCCCGGGGCGCCGGCACCGAGACCGGTGGCGGGACCTCGGCCGCCGGGGTTGCGGCGGGCCGGCGGAACGGGAACAGCTCGGCCCGGTCGGGCTGCCGCCACCACAGCACGAGGGCGAGCAGCACCGCGAACTGGATCGCCGGCGACAGCGTGTCCCGGATGCGGGAGGCGGTGACGTCGAGCGCCGGGCCGTACGCGATGGCCCGCCCCGGGACGTAGGCCAGCGCGAGCGGGGCGTTGCGGATGAGCATGATCCGGTCGAGCTTGCCGGTCGCCAGCACGGCGAGCGGCACCCAGGCCATCAGGTCGTACCAGCTGAGGGTGTACATGGCGGTGACCAGCCAGGCCACCGACAGCACCAGCGCCGTCCGCAGGGCGATGGTCAGCGGGTCGTGCCGCAGGTCGGCGCCCTTGGGCAGGCCCGGCACCGCGGTCCAGGGGATCGTCCGGGACAGCATCCAGGCGATCGCGACCAGCCCGCCGTAGGAGAGCACCCCGACCACCAGCTTGGCCACGTTGCCGGGGAGGAACAGGCTGAAGAACTGCAGGACCGGCTGCGCCCAGGAACCCACCGAGACGTAGCTGCCGTTGCGCAGCACCTGGAAGAAGGCGGTCGGCTGCCAGACGACGTACGCCAGCCCCATCGGGATCGCCGTGCCGGCGCAGAGCAGCAGCGCCTTCTTCGGCTCGCGGCGGTAGGCCCACAGCATGGCCAGGCCCCAGAGTCCGATGCTCAGCTTCGCGCAGCCGGCCAGCCCGATGCCGAGGCCGGCGAGGAAGGGGCTCTTGCGCATGAAGAGCATCCCGGCCACCGCGAACATCACCCCCAGCGCCTCGTTGTGCGCGCCGGCGACCACGGCCCAGATCAGCAGCGGGTTGGCCACGGTGAGCAGCGCGGCCCGGGCCTGACGCCGCTGGTCGCCGTGGGCCAGCAGCACCGCACCGGCACCGACCACGATGAAGGGCACCGCCGAGCAGACCTGCAGCCAGAAGACGATGTCGTGCATGTTCTCCCCGCCCAGCCGGTTGGCCATCAGCTGGGTCCAGGAGGTGATGGGGCCGTACACGCTCGGGGTGTCGTGCCACGGGAACTCGATCCACTCCATGACCGGGTCGAACTGGCTGCGGATCACGTCGGCCGGGGTGACGTCGTACGGGTTGGTGCCGAGGGCCTGCAGCCGTCCGTACGCGGCGTACATCAGCACGTCGGCCGAGGTCAGCGGCGGCACCAGGATCGTGAGCAGGCTGAGCACCACGCCGAGGCCGAAGATGCGGCGGACCCGGGGCTTCCAGCCGTCGGCCAGGGCGCGCAGGGAGACCCACAGCCCGACCGCACCGATGATGATCGCGGACCAGATGAGCACCGACACCAGCCACTCGTTGGGCTGGATCAGGCCGGCGGGGAGGTACCACGACGGCAGGAACGACCGGCGCGGGCCGAGGGTGATGGTCACCGCCGACGGACCGAGGAAGCCGGTCACCAGGGTCAGGCCGGTGGCGGCCACGATGCCGGCCAGGCCCCAGCGGTGGTGCCGGTGCCACACGGTGGGTCGGTAGACGGGCTTCGCCGGCTTGGCGGGGTTGCCGGATCGGCGTCGCGTCGCGGTCACCCGCGGAGCCGCTTGAGGAGGCCGGTGCCCACGTCCTTCAGGCCCCGGGCGGCGTCCCGGGCGGTCTCGGCGGTGACGGCGCCGCGGGCGACCAGGGCGCGGGTCACGTCACGGAGCACGGCGGCCTGGTGCAGCTGGCCGGCCAGGTCGCGGCCGGCGTCCCCGGGTGGCAGCTCGATCTCGATCTCCTCGACGCGCAGGCCCGCGCGCAGGATGTCGATGGTCATGCCCACCTCCATACCCCATCCGGGGGCCAGGGGGCTGGCCAGCTCGAAGGCCCGCCGGGTCAGACAGCGCTGGCCGGACAGCGGCGCAGTCAGGGTCCGTCCAGTGAGCTCGGTGATGCCGCGGGCGGCGGTGGTCGCCGCCAGCCCGGACCCGGTGGCCACCCCCGGCGGTACGGCGATGGTCAGCTCGGCCCGGCCGCCGGTCACCGGGGCGATCAGTGGCGCGGTGCGGGCGGCGGACTCGCCCAGGTCGGCGTCGAGCAGCAGCAGGGTGCCGACCTCGGGCCGCGCGTCTCGCTGCTCGAGCACGCCGAGGGCGTTGACCGCCGACTCCACCGCGGCCGCCTTGCCCCGCGTGCGGGTGTGGTTCACCACGATCGCCCCGGCCGCGCCGGCGTACGCGGCCGTCTGGTCGGAACTGCCGTCGTCGCAGACGAGCACGAGATCGACCCCGGGCAGCGCGCGGGCCGCCGTGACGGTGGCCGCGATCCGCAGCTCGGTGTCCCTGGCCGCGATCACGCACGCGACGTGGGCGAGGGCGGCACTCACCTGGCCAGCGTAGTGCTGCTCGGCTCGCTTCTCGGTGGACGCTAGCGTGTGGGCCCGTGGAGACGCGCGTGGGAGTCCGGTCCGAGGTCGGGCGGCTGAGGACCGTGATGCTGCACCGGCCGGGGAACGAGCTGAAGCGGCTGACCCCGCGCAACAACGATGCGCTGCTCTTCGACGGGCTGCCGTGGGTGGACCGGGCGCAGGACGAGCACGACGCGTTCGCCGCCGCGTTGCGGGACCGGGGTGTCGAGGTCCTCTACCTGACCACGCTGCTCACCGAGACGCTGGCCGACCCCGCCGCCCGGGCGCGGGCGATCGAGCTGACCCTGACCGACATCCGGCTCGGCGACTCGCTGGTCGCGTTCCTGCAGGGCTTCCTGACCGACCTGACGCCCGAGGGTCTGGCCGAGGTGATGGTCGCCGGGGTGCGCAACGACGAGGTCCGTGACACCGGCAGCCTGGTCGCGGCGCTGCACCAGCCCGACGACTTCCTGATCGACCCGCTGCCCAACCTGCTGTTCACCCGCGACTCGAGCGTCTGGGTGCGCGACCGGGCGACCGTCACCTCGCTGGCCATGCCCGCCCGCCGCCGGGAGACCCAGCTGACCGAGCTGATCTACGCCTGTCACCCGCGGTTCGACGGGGTCGAGCGGATCCACGGCTGGGAGAAGGAGTTCCTCGAGGGCGGCGACGTGCTGGCCCTGGCCGACGGGGTGCTCGCGGTCGGGGTCGGGGAGCGTACGCGGCCCGCGGGGGCGGAGCGCCTGGCCCGGACGGCCTTCGACCTCGGTCTGGCCCACACGGTGCTGGTGGTGCCCATCGACCAGGACCGGGCGACCATGCACCTGGACACGATCTGCACCATGGTCGACGTCGACGCGGTGGTGATGTACCCCAACGTCGCCCACCGGCTGGCCGCGATGACGGTCCGCCCCGACGGGTCGGGCGGCCTGGCGCTGAAACCGCTGGCCCCGTTCCTGACCGCGGCCGCGACGGCGATGGGCATCGACCAGCTCCGGGTCATCGACACCGGGCTGGACCCCGTCACCGCCGAGCGCGAGCAGTGGGACGACGGCAACAACACCCTCGCCCTCGCGCCGAAGGTCGCCGTGGCGTACGAGCGCAACGTGGAGACCAACGAGCGGCTGACCGAGGCCGGCATCGAGGTGATCCCCATCGCCGGGTCGGAGCTCGGCTCCGGCCGCGGCGGCCCGCGCTGCATGTCCTGCCCGATCCTGCGCGACTGACGGTTTCTCCGCGGGCCCCCGGCCGTGCCGATCGCTCTCCGTGCTGCCACCGAAGTATCAGAATTCTGCGAGACAACTCCTGCCTGCTGAGCCAGAATCGATCAGGGGAATTCCTGTTCATGAGTTCGAGGGGGAGTCGTGAGAAATGCCTATCGCGGACTTGCTTTCGCCGTGGCCGCGCTGGTCGCACTGCAAGCCGCTTTCATCGCCTATGCCGTGTCCGGCCTGAGCAAGTGGATCGAGGAGGGCGGCACGCTCGACGCGTCCGCGTTCAGCGAGGGCAGCACCGTCGAGGTCGGTGGCGGCACCGGCTTCATGCTGCACGGCATGACCGGCACGTTGCTGATCCCGCTGGTGGCGCTGGTCCTGCTGGTCATCTCGTTCTTCGCGAAGATCCCGGGCGGGGTCAAGTGGGCGGCCATCGTGTTCGGCGTCGTCGTCCTGCAGTACGCGCTCGCGTTGTTCGGCCGGATGCTCGGCCTGCCGGCCCTGGGCGCGCTGCACGGTTTCAACGCCCTCATCCTGTTCGGGGTGGCCGTGACCGCCGCCCTCCGGGTGCGCCGCGTGGCGGGGTCGCCGGCGGCGGCCGCCGAGCCGGTCAGCGTCGCCTGACCCCTCCGCGTCGGGTGGGGTCACCGTGATCGGGACGGCGCGCCGGCGTACGCGGGTGCTGGCGCCGGGCGTCGCGGCGGTGATGCTGCTCGCGCCCCTGGCCTACCTGTGGCAGGCCAGCCTGGTGCCGAGGCAGGCCACGGTGCACGACATGGGCTACGTCGACTACGGCGTCGGAGCGGGCGGGCCCGGTGCGGGATCGGGCCACGGCCAGGGCCACGGCTCCGGCGGGAGCGGGTCGGTCAGCGTGACCTCGTTGACGGCCGACCCGGCCCGACCCGCCGACGTGCGGGTCGACCTGGTCGCGGCCGAGGCGACGCTGGACATCGGCGGCCGTGCGGTGCCTGGTTTCACGTTGAACGGGACCTCTCCCGGCCCGACCATCACCGCCACGCTCGGCGACCTGGTCGAGGTGCGGCTGCACAACGCGTCGGTGGCCGAGGGCGTCGCGCTGCACTGGCACGGCGTCGACGTGCCCAACGCCATGGACGGGGTCGCCGGGGTGACCCAGGACGCGGTCGCGGTCGGGGGCGAGTTCCGGTACCGGTTCGTGGTGGACCGGGTGGGCACGTACTGGTACCACTCCCATCAGCTGTCGCACCGGCAGGTGATCGGGGGCCTGTTGGGCGCCCTGGTCGTGCAGCCGAAGCGGGCCCCGAGAGGCCTCGAGGTACTGGCCGTGGCCCACACGTACGCCGGGGTGAAGACGCTCAACGGTCGGCCCGGGGACCTGCGGGTGCCGGCCGAGCCCGGTCAGTCGGTGCGGGTGCGGGTGGTCAACACCGACAACGGGCCGATCGAGGTGTGGCCGAACGGGGACTACCGCGCGCTGGCCATCGACGGCAACGACGTGCACCAGCCCGGCGTGGTCCGCGATGTCTCGGTCACGGTGACGGCCGGCGGACGGGTCGACCTCGGGCTGGTGATGCCGGCCGACGGCTCGGCCCTGCGGGTGCAGGTGTCCGCCGGCACGGCCGTGATCCTGGGTCGGGGTGACCTGCCCCGCCCACCCCAGCCAACGGACCAGCTCGACCTGCTGGCGTACGGGACCCCGGTCGCGGCCGGGCTGGGGTTCGACCCGAACCGGCCGGACCGCACCTTCGAGTACTCGATCGGCCGCCGGCCCGGGTTCGTCCGCGGCTGGCCGGGACTGTGGTGGTCGGTCAACGGGCACACGTTCCCCAACGTGCCGATGTACCTGGTGCGCGAGGGCGAGGTGGTGCGGATGCACATCTCCGACCACAGCGGAGCGGTGCACCCGATGCACCTGCACGGGCACCGCGCGGTGGTGGTCGCCCGCAACGGGGTCGCGGCGACCGGCAGCCCATGGTGGGTGGACTCGCTCAACGTCCGTGACGGCGAGACCTACGACATCGTCTTCGTGGCCGACAACCCCGGGATCTGGATGGACCACTGCCACAACCTCGAGCACGCCGCCGACGGCATGGTGGCGCACCTTATGTACGAGGGCGTGACCACCCCGTACGCCATCGGCAGGGGCACGCCCAACCACCCGGAGTAGCCCGGCCGCCGCCCGCCCGAAACCTGTGCGGGCATAGGTTTCGCCCGCCTGGCCCAGGTTGCAACCTGTGCTGAGTGACAGCAACCTATGCGGGCATAGGTTTCCGTCAGCGGGCCGCGCGGGTGGGCTGCCGTCACGGGGCGCGGCGGGCCAGGCTGCCGTCAGGGTGGAACCGGACGGCTTGCCGGGTGTAGTTGATGCCGGGGAGCGCCAGCTTGGCCACAGCGTCGGCGACCGCCTGGGTCTGGTCGGTGGCGATCACCGCGTAGGTGGTCTTCTCGGCGAAGTCCGACTCGATGGCCGAGGTGGACATGTGCAGGAGGGGGGCGAGCTGGGCCGCTTCCCAGGCTCGCTCGCCGGCGACGGACCGCTTGGCGGCGGGGGCGGCCTCGGCG
>CAXTVE010000197.1:0-6315 GCA_964247485.1 uncultured Propionibacteriaceae bacterium | reverse complement strand
CCGATCAGCACCGGGTTGTTCTTGGTCCGCCGGGCCAGCACCTGGACCACCCGGCGGATCTCGGTGTCGCGACCGATGACCGGGTCGAGCTTGCCCTCGCGGGCCCGCTCGGTGAGGTCCACGCCGTACTGGTCGAGCGCGGAGGTGGTGCCCTCGGCCTCGGGGCTGGTCACCCGCCGGCTGCCGCGCAGCTCGTTGAACGTGCGCTCCAGGTCGGTGTGCTTGACCTTGAGGTCGGTCAGGATCTTGCGGGCGTCCGACGGCACCGCGGCCAGCGCGATCAGCAGGTGCTCGGTGGCGACGTAGCTGTCGCCCAGCTGCTCGGCGCGGGTCTCCGCGTCGGCCAGCACCCGGGCGAACGACCCGGACAGCTGGGGCTGGCTGACCGACGAGCCCTTGGCCGCGGGCAGCTTGGCGATCGCGCCCTGGGCGGCCGCGTCGACCACGACCGGGTCGGCGCCGACGGCCTGCAGCAGCGGGGCGACGGTGTTGCCCGGCACCATCAGCACCGCGTGCAGCAGGTGCGCGGGCTCGGCGTTGGGGTTGCCGTTGGTCAGCGCGGTGCGGAGCGCCGCCGAAACGGCGTCGCGGCTCTTGGTGGTGAGCTTGTTGGTGTCCATGTTCGGGTCCTTGGCTGGCTCTCGACGTACTTGAGTCTAGTCGACTCAACTTCGTGTACCTGAGCAGTATTCCAACCTGAGTGGGTTTGACCCAACCCTGATCAGGCCCTGACCGACCCCGTCGCACCGAAGCTCGACCCGGCTGACCGGCCGACGGCGCGGCTCGACAGGGCGAAATGTCGGCCGCCGACAAAAGTCGCACCGGTCATTGACAGGACTGCGCCAGATCCACAAGTCTGTCGCGGGATGCCGCGGCTCGGGTGCTGCGCTCGGGAGGGGATTGCCGTGAGGCGGAAGATCGTCCTGGTCATCATCGGTGCGCTGGTCGCCTCGGCCCTGGGGACGGTACCGCCCGCCGCCGCGAAACCGAAGGACGGACCGGGCATCACCGTCTACCGCGGCGAGCTGACCGCCGATCAGCTCAAGCAGGTCAGCGCCCTCGGTCTGGACCGCGAGGACCTGGTGACCCGCGGGCGTGCGGGCGGCAAGATCTCGGTCGAGGTGGTGCTGTCCGGGCTCGAGGCCGCCAAGCTGAAGTCCGCCGGGATCGAGCTCAGCGAGAAGAAGGTCGAAGGCACCGCGGTCTCCAAACGGCTCAGCGAGCAGTCGGCCAGCGGCTACACCGTCTTCCGCTCCTACAGCGAGAAGGGTGGCATCGCCGACGAGCTGAGGGCCCTCAACCGGCAGTACCCGCGGCTGACCAAGCTGGTCACCATCGGTCGGACCGTGCAGGGTCAACCGATCCTGGCCATCAAGGTCACCCGCGACGCCCAGGGCGTCCGTGACGGCAGCCGGCCGGCCGTGCTCTACTCCTCCACCCAGCACGCGCGCGAGTGGATCACGCCGGAGATGAACCGGCGCCTGCTGCGTTACATGCTCGAGTCCTACGCCAGCGACGCCACCATCCGCCGCGTGGTCAACCGGACCGAGCTGTGGTTCCTGCCGGTCGCCAACCCCGACGGCTACGACTACACCTTCACCGAGGGCAACCGGCTGTGGCGCAAGAACCTGCGCGACAACGACGGGGACGGCCAGATCACCGGCTTCGACGGCGTCGACCTCAACCGCAACTTCCCCTACCGCTGGGGCTACGACAACGAGGGCTCGTCCCCCGCCCCCAGCAGCCAGACCTACCGGGGCCCGAGCCCGGCCTCGGAGCCGGAGACCAGGGCGCTGGACGGCCTGCTGCGCCGCATCCGGTTCGCGTTCCAGGTCAACTACCACTCCGCGGCCGAGCTGCTGCTCTACGGCGCCGGCTTCCAGGTCGCCACCCCGACCCCGGACGACCTGCTCTACGAGACGCTCGCCGGCGACGACGCGAACCCGGCGGTCCCGGGCTACGACCCCGACATCGCCGCGGAGCTCTACACGACCAACGGTGAGACCACCGAGCACGCACACAACCGCTACGGCACGCTGGCCTTCACCCCGGAGATGTCGACCTGCCAGACGGCCAGCGCCGTCGACCCGAACGATGCGTTCGACCCGGCGGACTGCGAGAGCGTGTTCAACTTCCCGGACTCCGAGGCCCTGGTGCAGGCGGAGTTCGAGAAGAACATCCCGTTCGCCCTGTCCCTCGCCCGCTCCGCCGCGGACCCGGACGACCCGGTCTCCGCGGTCGGCCGGACGGCGCCGGACTTCGCGGTGGACAGTTTCACCACCTCCTACGGCGACCCGCAGCCGGTGGCCGTGACGGCCCGCCGCGACCTGCGCGGCCTGGTCATGCGCTACAAGATCAACAACGGTCGTACGTACACGGTCCCCGTGCGCGAGTGGCGGGGCGGGGAGCGTTACGGCGGCGAGGCCGACGTGTACTACGCCGAGTTCCGGGGTGTCGTCCGCGGGGCGGACCCGGGTGACGACGTCAAGGTGTGGTTCACCGGCCGGCGACCCGGCAAGGGCACCCGGACCAGCCAGTCCTTCACCTACCGGCTCGCCGAGGACACCCGTAACACCGTGCTCGTGGTGGCCAACGAGGACTACGAGGGCGTCAACCCCGAGCCGACCCCGACCGGCACCGGCCCGAAGTACGCCGCCGCGCACGTCGCCGCGCTCAAGGCCGCGGGCTACAACGCCTCGGTCTGGGACGTGTCCGCCCAGGGCGTGCCGCACCCCCTCGGCGTGCTGCGGCACTTCGAGGGGGTCGTCTGGTACCTCGGCGACAACCGGCTCACCCAGGACCCCGAGGACGCACTGATCGACTACTTCGGTTCCCAGGTGAGAGACCTCGCGGTGGCGGAGCGGCAGCAGTACCTGACGCTCGCGGTGCGTGACTACCTGAACGAGCGGGGCAAGGTGCTGCACGCCGGCGAGACGGCCGGCTACTTCGGGCAGCTGGGCAGCTCCATCGGCGGCATCTACTACGGCCTCGACGGCGCGCCGGAGTCGGAGTGCGTGGTCACCGAGGACCCGTTCTCGGACTGCCTGCTGCTGGCCGACGACTTCTTCCAGTACTACCTGGGCGCCTACTCGCGGTCGACGGCGCCGGACCCGACCGGCTTCGCCGGCGCCGACGAGCTGGCCGGGGCCGAGGCGGCCCTGGCCGCGACACCCAGCAACCCACTGGACGAGCCGGGCACCTTCATCCCGACCAGCACCGTGCTGCCCGTCGAGGAGTTCCCGCTCTTTGCCAGCGAGGCCGCCGGCAGCTACATCGGCGCGGCGGGCGGCGCCTTCGACCCGGTGGAGGGCGAGTGGTATGCGGGCGCGGTGCACGTCGACAGCTCCTACGCGCGGCTGAGCCGGACGTTCGACCTGACCGCGGTCACCGCCGGTCAGGCTCCGGCGCTGCGGACCCAGCTCTCCTTCGACGTCGAGGAGGCCTACGACCACGTGATCGTGGAGGCCCACCCGGTGGGCAGCGACGTCTGGACGACGCTGCCCGACTCCGGCGGGCTGACCAGCACGACTGTCCCGGCGGACTGCGAGCAGGGTTTCCTGGTGGAGGAGCACCCGTTCCTGCTCAACTACCTGACCGTCGGTGAGGGCGGCTGCACGCCGACCGGGACGACCGGCAGCTGGAACGCCATGACGGGTAGTTCCGAAGGCTGGCAGGAGGCGAACTTCGACCTGTCCGCGTACGCGGGGCAGCAGGTCGAGGTGTCGATCAGCTACGTCTCCGATTCGTCGGTCGGCGGGGTCGGAGTCGTCGTGGACGACACCTCCCTGGTGGTCGGGGGCGAGGAGACGGAGGCGGAGGGCTTCGAGTCCGGGCTCGGCGCGTGGACCGTGGCACCGCCACCGCCGGGCAGTCCGACCAGCGGCACGCAGTTCGTCCGCTCCCAGGGCCTGCTGTCCGGCGCCATCACCACCGAGGACTCGGTGCTGCTGGGCTTCGGCCTGGAGCAGGTCGCCACCGACGGCGAGCGGGCCGAACTGGTTGGCGCGGCCATGCGCCACCTGATCGGTGGCGGATCGTCGCCGAGCTCGCTGGCGGTCGGCGGCGGAGGACGCGAGGGCGGCGCGGGGGGTTGACCGCCGGCTGGCGTCCTGCAGCCACAATGGGTGCAGGACCCCAACGCCGAGAGGACACCCATGAAGGCCATCTGGAACGACACGGTGATCGCCGAGTCCGACGACACGGTGGTGGTGGAGGGCAACCACTACTTCCCCATCGAGTCGGTGCGCCCCGAGTCGATCAGCGACTCCGACACCCACTCGGTCTGCCCGTGGAAGGGCACCGCGAGCTACTACGACGTGGTCGCCGGCGGCGCGACGAACACCGACGCCGCCTGGTACTACCCGACCCCCAAGCCCGCGGCCGCCCAGATCGAGGGACGGATCGCGTTCTGGAAGGGCGTCGAGGTCACGAGCTGACCGCGCTGGGACCGCGACAGCTGGGTAAGTCCCCGTCATGAGCGAACAGACCCCTGACGTGGCCGCTGCCGACACCGACGCCCCCGACCTCGTTCCGGACTACGACCCCGACGAGGACCAGGACACCGAGCCGAGCACCATGGCCCCGGCCGGCGAGGGCCCGACGGCCCCGGACGCCTCCTGACGGCCAAGCCGCGACCGGTTCAGCCGGAGTAGGCGGCGACGAACCGATCGCGGAACGCGTCCATGCCCCAGACCGGGGCGTCCGGCGCAGGCCTCATACCCGACGTCCAGCCCCAGTCCTGGATCCGGCCCAGCACGTCCGGGTCGCCGGCGATCATCGAGATCGGCACGTCCCGGCCGGCTCCCGGCGTACTGAGCAGCGGCGCGGCCTGGTGGTCGCCGAGCACGACGAGCACCGTGTCCTCGCTGCCGTAGGTCTCCACCCAGGAGACCAGGCTGCCGAGGGAGTACTGCAGGGACCGCCGGTACGCCGTGCGCACCGCCGCGGTGCCCTTGGCCCAGATCGCGTCGCGGGGCTCGCCGGTGGCCAGGCCCGCGTACACCGCGCCGTCGCCGATCTCGTCCCACCCGATCACGTCCGGGATGATCGGCCAGGGGGCATGGCTGGACACCAGCGCGACCTGGGCGAACAGCGGCGGGCGGCCCGTCCGCCCGTGCTCAGCCCGCTCGAGCACCGAGAGGCTGTACTGGTCCGGCGTGCTCGCCCAGCCGAGGTCCGGCCCGCGGTAGCCGAGGTTGCGCGTGTCGTAGACGTAGTCGAGGCCGTAGAACCTCTGCTCGGGCCAGGCCTCGGTGTTGCCGGGCAGCACCCCGACGGTGCGCCAGCCCGCCCGGCGGAAGGCCGCCCCCAGGGTGACCCGGTCGCTGGCCATCAGGGTCGCGTGCCGCGCTTCCCGGTCCACCCACGCCCCGGACAGCAGGGGGGCGTGGGCCAGCCAGCTGCCGCCGCCGGAGACCGGGGAGGTCAGGTAGCCGCTGCGGGCCGCGAAACCGGCCGCCGCCAGCCGCCTGCTGGCCTCGTCCAGCGTGGCCCCCATCGGGCCCGCGTGGTCCGGCGCCGCGAGCGCGTCCCGACCGTAGCTCTCCACGAACACCACCAGCACATCCAGGCCGCGGAGCCCGCTGAACAGGCGCTGCGGATCGGCGTCGCGGAACGGGTCGACCGCGCAGGACGCCGCGAAGGCGCGCTGCTCCCCCGGGCCGGTGACCAGCCGCCGCCCACGCTCCAGTGCGTTCCCGGCGACCGCTTCGGCCTGGTCGGTCAGGAGGATGCGCGTGCCGAGCCCGGCCTCGCGCGCCGCCCGCTCGAAGGCCTTGACGGCCGAACGGAGGTTGCCCGAGCCGTAGTCGATGACGGCGAGCGTTTCGCTCATGGGCGCCCCTGCGGGAAGCGGTCCGGACGCCCGCCGGGCAGGTGAAAAAGGCCGAGCGCGGGGCCGCCGATGGCCCCCCGCCCCCCCAGGCCCCCGCCCAGGGCGCCCGCGCGGCGGACCAGGGCGCCCGCGACCCGGCGGGGGGCGAGCGTCACCGCGACCAGCAGGGCGACGACGAGCACTCCGAACCCGGCGAGGGCCACGACCGCGCCCGGCCGGCCGAGCGACCCGGTGAGCAGATGGACCACGGAGTCCGCCAGTCGCCAGTCCGACACCGGGTCGAAGGGACGGGACAGCACACGGACGAAGCCGAGATCCAGCACGGCGAGCGCGGTCAGCAGGCCGAGCAGGCCGCCCGCGACCGTGGCCAGGATGCGGCCGACCCGGGGTGGCAGCACCAGCAGCAGCGCGGCGTCGAGCACGGCCTCCAGCGGCAGCTGGAGAGCACCGAGCCCCGCCGCGTCGGGTGGGCGGGGCAGCGC
>CAXTVE010000196.1:0-6318 GCA_964247485.1 uncultured Propionibacteriaceae bacterium | reverse complement strand
GCGCGCATGGTCGCGATCACCGCGGGCCGAGTACGTGCTGGCGCTGCGAGCCGAGGCCCTCGATGCCCAGCTCGATGACGTCACCGGGCTGCAACCACACCGGCGGGGTGAAGCCCATGCCGACGCCGGGCGGCGTCCCGGTGTTGATCAGGTCGCCCGGCTCCAGCACCAGGAACTGGCTCAGGTGGTGAACGATCACGTACGGGTCGAAGATCATCGTCTCCGTGGTACCGGTCTGCCGGCGGACACCGTTGACATCCAGCCACAGGTCCAGATCGAGCACGTTCTCGATCTCGTCCGCGGTGACCAGGTACGGGCCGGCGGGGTTGAAGGTCTCCGCCGACTTGCCCTTGGTCCACTGCCCACCCCGCTCCATCTGGAACGCCCGCTCGCTGACGTCGTTGACCACGACGTACCCGGCGATCGCAGCTCGGGCCTGGTCGACCGAGTCGAGATAGCTGGTGCGGCGGCCGATGACGATGCCGAGCTCGACCTCCCAGTCCGGCTTGGTCGACCCCCGCGGGATGCGGACGTCGTCATCGGGTCCGATCAGGGTGTTGGGCGACTTGGTGAAGAGGATCGGCTCGTCCGGCACGGCCTGGCCCGTCTCGGCCGCATGGTCGCGGTAGTTGAGCCCGATGCAGAGGATCTGGTGCGGCCGCGCGATGGGTGCACCGATGCGGAGGTCCCCCACCGGCCTCACCTGGTCGCCGTCGGCAGCACGGTCGGCGACGATCGGTCGGATGCGGTCGATGCCACCGGTGCCGAAGAACGACTCGTCGAAGTCGTCCACGACATCGGACAGGTCGACGTAGTGCACCGTGTCGACGAGAGCGGCGGGCTTCTCGGCTCCGACCGGTCCGAGACGAAGAAGCTTCACGATGTACCTCCGTGTACTGGCGTGTATCCGCCCTGCGCCAGCAGCGCCAGGTGGATCGATCCGATCCCGACTTTCATCTACCGATCGGTAGGTATAGTCTGCCACACGTTGCTCGTCGGTTCCAACATGGAGAGACCAGGAGGTGACCCATGGCCCTGCGCAGCGCACAGTGGTACGCCGGCGACGATCGCAACGCCTACATCCACCGGGCCTGGATGCGGCGGGGGACGCCCAGCGATGCCTTCCGGGACCGCCCGCAGATCGCAATCGCCAACACGGCATCAGACCTGACCCCGTGCAACGCCCACCTCAACGAGGTGGCGACCTCGGTGCGCGAGGGGATCCTCGAGGCTGGCGGAGTCCCCCTGAACCTGCCCGTGGTGTCTCTGGGCGAGACGCTCGTGCGACCGACCGCGATGCTGTGGCGGAACATGGCCGCGATGGCCACCGAGGAGATGCTCCGGGCCAACCCGATCGACGGCGTGGTGCTGCTCGGCGGCTGCGACAAGACCATCCCGTCACTGCTGATGGCGGCCGCGTCGGTCGACCTCCCGGCGGTCGTCGTGCCGGGCGGCCCGATGCTCACCGGCACGTTCCGCGGCGTACCGCTCGGCTGCGGCACTGATGTGTGGCGACTGAGCGAGGAGGTACGCGGCGGCACGCTGAGCCAGCAGGACTTCACCCGGTCCGAGTCGTCGATGATCCGCAGCCGCGGCCACTGCAACACCATGGGCACCGCGTCGACGATGGCACTGGTCGCCGAGGCCCTCGGCGCCGTCCTGCCCGGCCTGGCCGGCACCCCCGCCTCGGACAGCCGGCTCCTCGAAGCCTCCAACAGCACCGGCCGCCTCGTGGTGGAGATGGTGAAAGCCGACCGTCGGCCAAGCCAGCTCCTGACCCAGGCCTCGTTCTCCAACGCGATCGTCACCCTCGCGGCCGTCGGCGGGTCGACCAACGCGGTCGTGCACCTGCTGGCGATCGCCGGCCGACTCGGCGTCGATCTGACCTTGGACGACTTCGACCGGATCGGCTCCCACGTACCGCTCCTGGTCGATCTCCTCCCCGCCGGTCGCTTCCTGATGGAGGACTTCTTCCGGGCCGGCGGCCTGCTGGCGGTGCTGCGGGAGGTCCGCGACCTGCTCGACCCCACGGCCCTGACCGTCACCGGCCGGCCGCTCGTCGACTACCTGGATGCCGCGCCGATCTGGGATCCCGAGGTCATCCGGCTGCGGCGGGACCCGTTGCTGACCGAGGGCGGGATCGCTGTGCTGCGCGGCAACCTCGCGCCGTCCGGCGCCATCATCAAGCCGGCGGCTGCGTCGCCACACCTGATTCGGCACCGGGGACGGGCTCTGGTGTTCGACAGCATCGAGGACTTCCACGCCCGGGTCGACGACCCGGACCTCGACGTCGACGCGGAGACCGTCCTGATCCTCCGCGGCTGCGGCCCGCGCGGCTACCCGGGGATGCCGGAGGTGGCCAACATGCCCCTGCCGAAGAAGCTCCTGGCCCAGGGGGTTCGCGACATGGTCCGGATCTGCGACGGGCGGATGAGCGGTACCGCGTACGGGACGGTGGTCCTGCACGTCGCCCCCGAGGCCGCCGCCGGGGGGCCGCTGGCGCTGGTCCGGACCGGCGACGAGATCACCCTGGACGTTCCCGGCCGGCAGCTGACGCTCGAGGTGTCCGAGGCCGAGCTGGCGGCGCGGCAACCGAACGCGGCGACGCTGGCCGGCTTCGCCGAGCCGAGCCGCGGCTGGGAGCGGCTCTACGTCGACCACGTCCGGCAGGCCGACACGGGGGCCGACCTGGACTTCCTGGTCGGCGCGTCCGGGGACAAGGTGAGTCGTGAGTCGCACTGAACGTCGGCGGACCTCGGACCAGGCGGCACACCCCGTACTGAGCGTCGACCAGACGCTGGTCGCGAACCTCGAGCAGGTCGTGCCTGACGGAGTCAGCACTCGGGCCTCCGACCGACTCGGGTACGCGCACGACGCGTCCCACTACTTGCTGACCCCGCAGGCCGTGGTCACGCCGCGAACCACCGACGAGGTGGCCGGTCTGCTCCGGCTCGGCAGCGAGCGCGGACTGTCGGTGACCTTCCGCTCCGGCGGCACCAGCCTGAGCGGGCAGGCCACCGCCGACGGCGTGCTGGCCGACACCCGACGCCACTTCCGCCGGGTGACCGTGCTGGACGGAGGGGCACAGGTCCGCTGCCAACCTGGGGCGACCGTACGCGCGGTGAACAACCGTCTCGCCCCGCACCACCGCAAGCTGGGTCCCGATCCGGCCAGCGAGATCGCCTGCACGATCGGGGGTGTGATCGCGAACAACTCCTCCGGGATGGCCTGTGGGGTCGAGCTGAACACCTACCGCACCCTGGAATCGGCGGTGCTGGTGCTGCCCAGCGGCACTGTGGTGGACACGTCCGGTCCCGGGGCCGACGTGGCGCTGCGCCAAGCGGAGCCCGAGCTGCACTCGGGGCTCGCCGCCCTCCGCGACCGGGTGCGCAACGACCCGGAATCAGTGGAGGCGGTCCGCCGACTGTTCGCGATCAAGAACACCATGGGCTACGCGGTCAACGCCTTCCTCGACCACGACGAACCGGTCAAGATCCTCGAACACCTCGTCATCGGCAGCGAAGGGACGCTCGCCTTCGTCGCCGAGGCGACCTTCCGAACCGTCCCGGTCAAGGCGCACGTGGCCACCGGACTGCTGGTGTTCCCCGACCTGGCCGGTGCGACCGGCGCACTGCCGGCGCTGGTCGGGGCCGGGTTCACCACCATCGAGCTGCTCGACGCCACAAGTCTCCAGGTCGCTCAACGCGACCCCGAGGCCATCGAGGGGCTACGGACGCTGACGGTGATCGAGCACGCCGCCCTGCTGGTGGAGTTCCAGGAAGCGAGCTCCGCTGAGCTCGACGAACGCGTCCGGACCGCCGGCCCGCTGATCTCCGGCCTTTCGCTGGCCCAGCCGGCCGCGCTCAGCTCCGACCCTGCCCGGCGGGCCGCGCTCTGGCACATTCGCAAGGGCCTGTACACCGCCGTCGCCGGCAACCGGCCATCGGGTACCACGGCGCTGCTGGAGGACATCGCCGTACCGGTCGAGGCACTGCTGCCGACCTGCCGCGAGCTCACGGACCTGTTCGAGCGGCACGGCTACACCGACAGCGTCATCTTCGGTCACGCCCGCCACGGGAACATCCACTTCATGCTCAACGAGCACTTCGACCAGCCCGCCATGGTTCAGCGGTACGTCGCCTTCACCGAGGACCTCGTCGACCTGGTCCTGCGCAACGGGGGCACCCTCAAAGCCGAGCACGGCACAGGCCGCATCATGGCGCCCTATGTGCGGCGGCAGTACGGCGACGAGCTGTACGCCGTGATGCAGGAGGTCAAGCGGCTGGTCGACCCGTCCGGAGTCCTCAACCCCGGCGTCCTGCTCAACGAGCGCCCGGACAGCGTCACCGCCCACCTCAAGCCGACCACCTCGGTCGAGGTGGAGGTGGATCGCTGCGTCGAGTGCGGCTACTGCGAACCGGTCTGCCCCAGCCGGGATCTCACCACCACCCCCCGCCGTCGGATCGTGCTGCGCCGCGAGATCACGGCAGCGCTCGAGGCCGGCGACCTGACGCTGCACCGGCGGCTGGAACAGGAGTACGCGTACGACGCCATCGAGACCTGCGCCGTCGACGGACTCTGCGAGACGGCCTGCCCAGTGCTGATCAACACCGGCGACCTGGTGCGGCGGCTTCGCGCCGAGCAGTCTGGGCCAGTCGAACGGGCCGGCTGGACCATGGCCGCCAAACACTGGGCGGGCATGACCCGGTTGGGTGGGGCCGCGCTCGGCGTGGCGGCCAAGGTGCCGGCGCCGCTGATGGTGGCCGTCACCGACCTCGGCCGAGCGCTCGCGGGACCAGACACGGTCCCGCGGTACTCGGCCGAGCTTCCGGCCGGCGGAGCCGCCCGGCGTTCGCGAAGCGCCGCCGACCCGGCCGCGGTCTATCTGCCGGCCTGCATCGGCACCATGTTCGGACCCGCACCAGCGGACTACGGACAACCGGGAGCGGGCGTCTCCGACGCCTTCCTCGCCCTGTGTGAACGGGCCGGCGTCGACATCCGGGTGCCCGAGGGAATCGGCTCGCTGTGCTGCGGCACGCCCTGGAAGTCCAAGGGGATGACCGACGGGTATGCGGCCATGCGTCAGCGGGTGCTGCCGGCCGTCTGGGCAGCCTCTGATCATGGTCGGCTGCCGGTCGTCTGCGACGCGACCTCGTGCACCGAGGGGTTCCAGCGGCTGTTCGCCAGCGCGGAGCAGCTGCCGGGAGCGGTCACTGTTCTCGACGCGCTCGCCTTCATCGACCAAGCGGTACTGCCATTCCTCCCACCGGCGACGAGGATCGCCTCGCTCGCCCTCCACCCCACCTGTTCCTCGGTCCAGCTCGGCCTGGACGGCCCCCTACGTCGGGTAGCCGCCGCGGCCGCTGAGGAGGTGTTCGTCCCCGACGACTGGGGCTGCTGCGCCTTCGCGGGCGACCGGGGGCTGCTGCATCCCGAGCTCACCGCGACCGCCACCGCCCCCGAGGCGTCCGAGCTCAATCGCCGCTCGTTCACCGCGTACGCCTCGGCGAACCGCACCTGCGAGCTCGGCATGACCCGGGCGGTTGGGCACCCCTACCGCCACGTCCTCGAGATCCTCGAGGAAGTGACCAGACCGGCCAGGGGGGCGGCGGGACGGCTCAGCTGAAGAATCCGCCTCCGCCGTCAGCGGCAACGGTGCAGCCGGTGACGAAGGACGAGTCAGGTCCGGCCAGGAAGACCGCCACCCGGCCGGCGTCGGACTCGGCATCGCCCATCCGCGGGATGGAGAGCGAACCGAGCACTCCCTGGAGGTCGTCCGGGTGCTCGGCGAAGTAGTTCTTGGCGGCTTCGGTCATCACGGCTGGGGCCAGGGCGTTGACCGTGATGCCGTGCCGACCCCACTCCCGGGCGGCAACCTTGGTAAGACCGTTGATGGCGCCCTTCGCCCCCACGTAGGCGCCGAAACCCGCCATGGCCGGGATCTCCGAACCGGACCGGAGGTTGATGATCCGCCCATCACCCTTCAGGTACGGAAAGCATGCTCGCATGAAGTACGCGGTGGCCAGTGGGCCGGACTCCATCGCCAGGTCGAGGTCCTCGTCCGTCATCTCCTCGAACGGCACCCCGCCCCGAGCCCCCTGCGCATTGTTGACCAGGATGTCGACCGTCCCGAACCTCTCGACGACCGTGGCTACAGCTCCGTTCACCGCCGCCGAGGTCCGGATGTCACAGGTCAGCGGCAACGAGACGCCACCCACAGCGGCGACCTCGGCCGCGACGCGCTCCGCTGCTTCAGTGCTCAGGTCCAGGACCACGACCGTCGCTCCCTCCTTGGCGAAGGCCAGACAGATACCCCGC
>CAXTVE010000195.1:0-6384 GCA_964247485.1 uncultured Propionibacteriaceae bacterium | reverse complement strand
GCCACAGCTCACCCGGCAGGACCATGTCCTCGGCCAGCCGGCTCGCGGCCTGCAGCTGGTCCAGCGCCGCGGCGAGGTCGCCGTCGACCTGGCTCAGGACGGCCCGGGCGCGCCGGTACGCCAGCTGCAGCCGCCGGTTGGCACCGACGGCCGCACCGAGCTGCGTCACCTGGTCACGAGCCAGGTCCCCGTCTCCGCCGCGGAGCAGGGCCTCGACGTCCAGGTGACGATGCAACGGCTCGGAGAACTCCAGCTGAGCCCGGCTCCGCAGCCGGGCGGCCTCCCGAGCCTGGACATGCGCCTCCTCCCAGTCCCCCCTCAGCGCCGCCACCGCGCACAGCTTGGCGGGCACCAGGGCGCGGTGGGTCGGCGGGAAGATCACGCCGGCCATCTCCTGATAGATCTCCGCGGCCTCGCCGAAGCGGTACAGCGTGCGCCCGACGTCACCGAGGGCCATCAGGTTGACCATCAGGCGCGGTGTGTACGCCACCGAGCGGGCGGCGGCCAGTCCTTCGCGGGCGATCGCCAGGGCCTCCTCGTACGCCCCGCTCTCGACCAGGGCGAGCGCCATGCCGTGGGTGTCGGCCCGGTGCACCTGCCGGGCCCCGGGCTCGCCGACGAGGCTCGGATGGTCCCGCATCCGGCGTACCGCCTCCGCCGGCCGGCCCGTCATGAACAGACCGTGGGCCAGCAGGCCCAGCAGTTCGCCGGCCAGCACCGGGTCCCCCATCCGCGTGTAGATCGAGACGCCCTCGTCGGCGGCCGACACCAGCTGCTCCCACTGGCCGGAGAAGCCCCGCAGCACGCCCAGGGCCGTCAGACTCTGCGCCACCAGGTCGTCGTCGCGCAGCTCCCGGGCCAGCTCCAGGGCCGCTGCGGCGTGACCGAGAGCGACGGTGGGGGACCATGCGGAGTCCGTGGGTGTGGCTCGGCCGGCGGCCGGGACGGTGTTCGCGCCGGTCCGGTCACCCGAACCGTGCGCCTCGAGGCGCACCTCGTGGTAGAACTCGCCCTCTCGCTCAGTCTCCACGACGCCGGCCTCGATGCCGCCCAGCGTGGCCAGACGGTGCAACGCACCCCACTCCGCCTGGCGGTCGTTGGCCCGCCGGGCCTCGTCGAGCATGCGCCCGTACGCGTCCTGAGCCGCGCCCCACTCGTTGGTCAGCCCGTGGACGCGGCCGAGTCCGGCGTACAGCCGGAGCCGATCCTCGGGGGTGCTGAGACGACTTCCGGACCCGGCCGGCGCCTCGTCGAGCGATGCCGCCCGGACGAGGTGGGTGCGGGCATCCTGGACGGCGAACACGGCCAGCGACTCCTCTGCCGCCGCCACACTGTGGGAGAAGGCGGCCCCGGTCACCTGGGCCGCCAGCGCGTGGCCGACCACCGCGGTGGCGGGAGCGCCCTGCCCGACCAGAGCCTCCATGGCGCGGCGGTGGAAGATCCGGCGGCGGGCCTCCCCGGCCTCGGTGTAGACGACCTCCCGGACCTTGTCGTGGAAGAACGCGTAGCCGTGACGGTCGATGCCGGTCCAGCGCTGGGGCTCGCGCAACAGCCGCGCGCCTAGCACCTCGTCCAGCGCGGTGAGGCCGGTGCTCTCCTCCAGCCCGGCCACCCGGCGCAGCAGATCGAAGCCCGCGCCGTCGCCCAGGACCGCCGCGGCGGTGAGGAGGTCGGCGGCCGGCGGCCCCACCCGGAGCAGGCGCTCCCGGACCAAACCGCGGACCCCGGGCGGCAGCAGGCCGTTCAGGGCCACCTCGCCGTCGGCCACCCTCCACGCCGTCCCTCCGGCGTCGGCCCCCACGACGAGGGCCCGCTGGTCGAGCAGGGCCTTGATCGTCTCCAGCAGGAAGAACGGCTGGCCGCCCGTCTCGGCGTACAGCCGGCGACCGAACGCGGCGATCTCGGGGGTCGGGCTCCCTCCTTCGCCGCCCCCGCCGGTCAGCGAGAGCAGCACCTGCACGGTGTCCTCCGCGGTGAGGGTCCCGAGGCCGACCCGCCGAAGTGGCAGGGCTCGCGCGGCGGCCGTCAGCCAGCCGTCGACGTCGGCAATGCGGTCCACCTCCTCCTCCCGGATGGCCACCAGCACCAGGACCGGACTGCCGTCGGCGGCGAGCCGGGCGACCGCGTACAGGAGCAGGTCGAGGGTCGCGGCGTCGACCCAGTGCAGGTCGTCGACGAACAGCACGACCGGTGACCGGCGGGCGAGGGCCTCGAGCAGCCGGACCACCGCCTCGAACAGCCGGGACTTGGCCGTGGCCTCCTCGGCCGAGGGCGGCTCCAGGTCCGGGTACCGCTCCCGAATCTCCGGCAGCAGCCGCCCGATCTCGGAGAGCCAGATGTCCTCGAGCAGGTCGTCCGGAGCCCGCTCACGCTCCAGCCGGTACCGGATGGCGGAGATCAGGCAGCCGTACGGTACGCCTCGATGGGGACCCGGGGCGTCACCGCGGAGCACGTCCGCACCCTCGGCGACGGCCCAGGACAGATACTCCTCGGCGAGCCGGGTCTTGCCGATGCCGGCCTCGCCGACCAGCGCAACGGCCCGCGCCGCGCCCGACGTCATCCGGCTGTGCTCCTCGGCGAGCGACCCGAACTCCTGGGCCCGGCCGACCAGCGGGGTACGGGCGGTCTGCCGCGACCCGGGCGGTTCGGCCCGTCCCGGGCGCCGTTCCGGTCGGGAGACCGGGTCACTGCCCCCGTCTCGTCCCTCGACCCGGATCCGGGCCGCCAGCGCCGCCAGCCGCGGAGTAGCTTCCGGTGGCTGGTCCTCGTCGGCTGATCGGTACTGCTCGTAGACCCGGACGGCCCCCGCTCGGTCGCCCAGGGCGTACCGCACTCGCATCAGGCGTTCGTGGGCGAACTCGTCCGGTGGGTCGAGGGCCGTCCAGCGCTCGGCGACGGCCAGCGCCTCCCGGAAGTCCCCCGCCTCGGCCAGGAGCCGGGACAGCGCATCGAGCACCACCGCCAACCGGGTCCGCCAGCGCTCGCGCTCCAGGTTGGCCCAGTAGTCGAACTCCGGGGCGTCGTCGAGGTAGAAGCCCTCGAGGAAGTCGCCACGGTACGCCGTCGCGCCCTCCTGCAGCTGGGCCAAGAGGTCTTGGCGTTCCTTCCCGCCGGGCCGTAGGACACCGATCGCGCCGCGGGCCGACTCGTAGGCGTTGCGAAGCACCACGAGATCCAGGTCCACCTGGGCGTCCGCCCGAAGGCCGAGGGTGTCCTGCTGCACCAGGAGGTAGCCCTCGTTGGCCCCGTCGGCCGACCCGAGTGAGCCCCGGAGATCGTGGATCGCGCTCCGCAGCGTCGTCCGCGCCTTGGGCTCGTCGCTCTCGGGCCACAGGAGCGTGGCGAGCTCCGCGCGGCGGTGGGTCCCACCCTCGGCCGCCAGGTAGGCCAGCAGCGCCAGGGTCTTCCTCGTGCGCAAGGAGACCGGCCGCCCGCTCCGCCGGACGGCCGTCGGACCGAGCAGCCACACTCCGAGCCGGCTCTGCGCCAGCGTTGTCTCGTCCGCCGCCCCGAGCTCGGTATCCATGACGACGACCTCTCCGGGCTCAGCGGAGTCGCGGCAGCGCTCGCCCAACGGGTTCGGGTGGTGCGGTCCAATCGTGGTGAACAGTGACGATACGGTTCGTCTCGTCTGCTGTCAAGACGGACCGTATCGTTTCGATGGCGTACGTTGCAGGCATGTCATCGTCCTCACCTGATACCTCACGTCGCAGCGAGCGTTCGCAGCAGGCGATCCTGGCGGCGGCGATCGCTCTGGTCGTCGAGCTCGGCTACGACAAGGCTTCGATCGAGGGCATCGCCCGCAGGGCCGGCGTCGGCAAGCAGACGATCTACCGGTGGTGGCCGTCGAAGGGCGCGGTCGTCCTGGAGGCGCTGAACGACAGCCTTTCGACCGTGGTTGGCTTCCCAGACTCCGGGGACATCGTCGAGGACCTGCGGGTCCAGATGACCGGGGTGAGCCAGCTGTTCCGGACCGATCTCGGGGCGGTCTACCAGGGGCTGATCGCCGCCGCCCAGTCCGACCAGGCCCTGTCCCGCGCGCACGTCGACCAGATCATCGAGCCGGCCATCGTCGCGTGTCGACGACGGCTGGCCGTCGCGCAGGAACGCGGCGAGCTCCGTACGGACATCGACATTCAGGCGATGATCGACATGCTCTGGGGGGCGCTCTACTACCGGCTGCTGCTGCACGTGACCCCGCTCGAGACCCGGCAGGTCGACGAGGTCTTGAAGATCGCGTTCGAGGGACTGCGTTAGCCGGGACTCGCGCGAGTCCTGGGCTGCTCCGGTCGACGTGGGAGCTCGGCGCGACCACGCTCCCTGTCACGCCGGCACCACGGTTGGTCGGTGATGTGGGTGCCGCAACCACCCGCACCGTCGAGAGACACCACAATGAACCTTTCCTTCATCACCGAGCTGATCATGCGGTTCCAGGGTCTCGTCGAGGTGGTCCCCACCGTCGTCCAGCCCCTGATCATCTCCGTCGCCGGCGCGATCCCCTTCGTCGAGGGCGAGGTGTCGTCGATGATCGGCGTACTCGGCGGCGTCAACCCGGTCGCCGCCGCCGCCGCAGGAGCTGCCGGCAACTTCTTGTCGGTCCTCGGCGTGGTCGCGTTCGCCACGCGCGTGCGGACGGCCGTCTCGTCCCGCGCCGGCCGGCGTCGGGAACCCCTGGGACCACCTGCGCCGCCGTCCAAGGGCCGGCAACGGTTCGCTCGCTGGCTGGACCGCTTTGGGGTGCCCGGAGCCAGCCTGCTCGGACCATTGGCACTGCCCAGCCAGCTGACCTCTGCCGCACTCGTTGCCGCCGGGGTGCCGGTCGCCCGGGCGCTGATCTGGCAGGCAGCCGCGATCGTGCTCTGGACGACGGTCGCGACGCTGTCGGCCACCGGGTTCCTCGCGATCAACGGGGCCTGACCGTGCAGGCATCGCCCTGCCGTCCCGGTCCGCTCTCGTGGCGGATCTGCTGCTGCTCGTCGACCCGGGGTGCTGATCGACGGCACTGGTCCTCACCCACGACCGGGACCTGGCGGCGTGCCGGCCGCGAGCGGGTGGTCACCCGCTGAGCCCGGCGATCCCTCGTTCGCCAGCCGTGCGAGAGGCCGGGCGCTCGAGCAGGATGTTCTGGGCGCCGAAGCCACCGCAGAGGATAATCGTGGCGCTCTTCGCCGGTGCGGTCGTCACCAGCGCCCAGGTCACCAACCCGTAGGCCCCGGTCACCGAGGCACAACACCTACCACGCTCGCTCCCACGTCACGACCACGCCCGCCGGGAACGGTTGGGGGACGGTCCACGCGGCGCCCGATGCAGCATCGAAGCGGGCTGGCTTCGCCACCACTGGCTCCTCGACGGCGCGGGAACCTGAACCGCGATCCGGGTGATCTGGTCGCGCGCATGCACAGCAACGCTCTGCCTCGTCGCGATGCGCTGACCGGCGACTGGGCAGAGCCGGTCTGCACCGGGCCCACCTCGTCCCTCGCTTACCACGCTCCCCGGCACGAACCTGCCACGCATGGTCGCCAGGCTGGAACGCACATCTCGGTCGGCGAACCCGGCTGACCCATCACTGCCCAAGGAGCTCTCTCCCATGACATCCCTCACCGCCGATCCCAGGCTGAGGACCCAGCGGGCCGGGTCCACCATCGAGGTACAGCCAGATGCCGTTCCCGATCAGGACCGGCCCTTTCTCGAGCCGCCCACCGTCGCCGAGGACGTCCTCCTGCTGCTGTTCGACCCACGCACCGGATCGATCGCCGGCGACGGTCCCGCACTCTTCCCCGTGCTGGCCGGCGCGGTGCTTGTCGACCTGGTGGAGCAGGAGCGCATCGAGATCGCCGGGCCGGCGACCTGGACACTGAGGCGACTCGTTCGTGCTCGCGGCGTACTCGCGCCGAACGACCCGCTGCTGCGCAACGTCTGGTCGCGCATCGCCGCCCAACCCACCGATGTGCAGTCGCTCATCGTCCAGATCGGGCCGACCCTGCGGCAGCCGACGCTCGACCGCCTGGTGAGGCGGGACGATCTCCGCCATCGCCCCCGTCTGCTTGGCCTGATTCCTTCGGCCAGGCTGGCGATCGGTGGAACGTCACGGCGGGCCGAACTGCTCGCACCTGTCCGCGCGACCCTCGTGGATGCCGCCGACCCCGACCCCAGGACAGCGACCCTCGCCGCCCTGCTCTCGGCCGGTGGCGCCCTCCCAGGGCTCGCCGCCGACATTCCCTGGTCGGGCGACGTGCACATCCGCGGCAAAGCGCTCGAACAGGGTTACTGGGGCGCCGGGGCGTCAACCGAGGTGGTGCGCCGGACGACCGTGGCCCAGATTGCCAGCCAGGTCGTCCTCAGCGCCCAGATTCTCGGTGACCGCTGAGCCCCGCCCACCTGAAC
>CAXTVE010000194.1:0-6399 GCA_964247485.1 uncultured Propionibacteriaceae bacterium | reverse complement strand
TGATCAGGGCGAACAGACCGACAAGCAGAAGCCGCTGGGGTCAATGACGAGCGGCTTCCCCTGTGCTGACCCCAGTGTCACTTATCTACGCCCTCGAACAACGAGCCCAACCGGTCGGCCGCCGCGCGCTGCCGCTACGGGCTGTGCCGCAGTACTGCGCGCCAACCAGGCGAGAGACAAGTACAGGACCGCCAAGAACACCATGCGGACAGCCGATGCGCACATACGCACGGTTCACCTGCCCGACATGCATTCGATCGACGTCCACTGATGGTCACTTTGCTCTCTCTACTATCCGATGCGGGCCTGCGCCGGAATCCAGCAGCTAGCCATCGTTCCGGCCCTTCGAGCGTCGTCGCAAAACGACGGCAGCGGGGACGAAGACGATCAGGCCACCAACGATCCAGACCGCTGCCTCGACCCAGTCGAATAGGCCGGTAACCAGAAAGACAATCAGTGGGCCCAGTACACCGATGACGAGCGAGCCCAGCCCCAACGACCGCGCGGCCTGATCCTGTCGCTCGCTCTCCTCGCGCTCCAGCTTCCTCCAGTCGAACGCCACGTCACGACGATACGGCGGATCGCAGTAGGTAAGCGTCCGGAACCGATGGCCCGACTAGCCTCCGGAGATGGGCAGGAACGACGCCGACGACATCCAAGGCGTCCCTCGCAGCATGGACGTTCTGGAGGTCATCGCCTGGGTGGTCGGACTGGGCTCGTTAGTCTTAGTCGCTCTGAATGTGCTTCAACGGGACTGGGGCCAAGTGGTCGGGCCAGCCTTGACCACAGTCGGGATGGTCTTCGAGCCGCGGCGCCACCACATGGCTCATTGACCTGTTCACTCGCAGGATCCGACACTGTCACCGTCGCGCTTCTTGCGGCCAACGTGGCTTTCGCCGCAGTTTGTTCGCAGTATCGACGAACCGCAGGTAGCCGGCGTGAGTACTCGCACGAGGTTCGATCCTCCAGCACTTGGCAACCCACCGCCCAAGTCGGCCAACTTTTGGCTCTTCCGCCTGCTACCTGCCGTTGCAGCAGTGCATCCATCGGCCCCGCCCACTTGAGGTCACCTGGGTCTTTACGGGTGCGTCGCGGCCGGTCACCAGGATCACTCGCGAGTCGCAATTAGGTTGCGGCGAGATCCAGCCGAGGAGGAGAGTGCGAGCAACCGGCGTTCCCCCTGCTGCTGAGCGCGGGCGGCCGGGCCCGAACAACGTGATCGGTCAAGATTGGCGGTGGGTGATGCTGTCGACGCTGAGAACAATCGTCGGACCTCGAACGCGTCCCCGACCATGGCTCCTGGTCGTCGTGGCGATCATGGCGAGCGGAGGGTGCAGCACTGCCGGCGATGCGGGTGTCGACCCAGCCTCGCCCTCGTCACCCGTTCCCCAGACACCGGCCAGCTCTCCTACGCAGATCAGATCAGCGATCGAACAGGTATCACCACGGCAGCTTCCTCCGACCGACACTTCGGCTGTGCCGGTGGTCGGTCGAGTCAAGCGGGCCTTGCCCGACATGTTCGGTACGCAGTACTCCACCGTGGCCTTCGGTGACCTCTGGCTCGTCGGCAACGATGTGGTGACCCGCATCGACCCGAAGAAGAAGAAGGTGAAGGCAACCATCCAGATGCCCGAGCCGGCCATGGCGCAGGGGGCCATCGAGCTAGACGGAAAGCTCTGGGTCGCTAACAATGCCGGTGGACTTTCCGTCATTGACCCGGCCACCAACAAGGTCGTCGATCAGCCGAAGATCGATATCGCGCCCTACGCGATGGCCACCGACGGCGACAAGCTCTGGCTCACCGACTTCGAGAACTCAGAGGTGGTTCGCTACGACCCCGCCACGCACAAGACCGAGGTGTCCCTCGATGTCTCGTCTCCCACCGGGTTGGCCGTTCTCGATGGCGCAGTGTTCGTCGCCCAGCACCGCTCGGAGTTCGTCGGTCGCATCGATCCAGCTGCAGGAGAGGTAGACGCGGCATATCAGGTGGGGTTCGGTCCGGAGAATGTCATCTCCGTCTCCGGTGCTGTCTGGGTCGCCACTGGTGATGGCGAAGCCGTAGCCCGCATCGATGCGTCGGGTGGCCTCGTCACCATCCCGGTGGGGGAAGCAGTCCTCGCGGTTGGAGCAAACGCTGACGGCGGCGGGCCAGTATGGGCGAGCATCGGCCCACGAAGCGGTTGCGATGCCACCAACAGCTCAGTCCTCCGCATCGATCCCTCGACGTCGAAGGTCACGGGCCGCGTCGACGTTCCCTGCGCGGCCTACGCGGTACAGATCGGCGACAACCTCTGGGTCGTCGACGACTCCAACGAAGCGCTCTACGTCGCGACTGTCACTGGGTAGGCCCCTCCGCTCGGGCGCCGAACCGTCGCCGACGGCACCGGCCTGACCGCCGCGGAGCCGAACGGCTCAGCCGACGGTCGTCGGTTCGGGTCCGGCCTCGCTCAGGACCTGGGCGACCGTACGCGGTGCCCGCCCGAGGAGCTGCTCGACCTCTGCGGTCACGCGGTCCCAGCGCTGCTCGCGCACCGACGCGAACATGCTGCTGTAGGCGTAGAGCCACCATGGCTCCTCGGTCAGGGCGAGCCGCGCCGCGTGCTCGGCGGCGCCGACCGGCCGGTAGCTCACCGGCCGGCCCCAGACCTGGGCGGCGATGGCCGCCAGGCCGGGCCCGTCCAGCGCCGCCGGCCCGGTCACGTCGTGGCTGCGCCCGGTCGGGGCGGAGCAGGCCAGGGCGGCGAGGCACGAGCCGACGTCGGTCCTGGACACCAGGCCGACCCGACCGTCCCCGGTGGGCAGCTCGAGCCGACCGGTGTCGCGGGCGGGACCGAGGAAGTGACCGTAGAACTCGGCGAAGAATGAGGCGCGCACGATCGAGAACCCACAGCCGCTGTCGCGGACCAGCCGCTCGGTCAACCCGTTGGTGATTCCGTAGCAGAACGGGGATCCGATGTCGGCGTCGACGCTGCTCAGCGTGACGATGTGGCCGACCCCGCCGGCACGGGCCGCGGCGACGACGTTCTGGTGGTGGGTCAGCACGAGCGTGCCCTCCCCGTCGCTGCTGACGAAGACGAGCGTGTCGACGTCGGCCAGGGCACGGCGGAGCGCGTCCTGGTCGGTGTAGTCGGCGATCCTCACCCGCACCGTCGGGGGGAGCTCCGTCGCTCGTCGACAGATCGCAACGACCTCGTGGCCGGTTTCCCCGGCCAGCAACCGCAGGACCTGACCGCCGAGCCGGCCCGAAGCGCCCGTGACCGCGATCCTCATCCTGGGTCCACCTTAGGACTGCGTGCGCCATCGGACACTCCCGTCCGCTGGCCGCCGCTGTCGGCTCCGGCACTGGCCGCGACCACGATCATGGTTCTCGTGCCCGAGCTCGTTCCTCCACCGTCCCAGCTAGCCGACCTTCTGGTGCGGATGACCCAGCTCGAGTGGCCGGCCACCGAGGCCGAGCGGCTGGCGTGGTTCGCCGGACTGGGGCTGCGTGACGGCGAGCCGCTGCCGCCGCGAGCCGACGACCAGGGCTGTGCCTCCCTCCGGTTCAGCACGGAGTGGTCCGAGGTCGACGGCAACGCCTCGACCATGGCCGACGGGCTCTTGGGGATGAGCCTGTTCTGCTACAACGAACGGGGCCACGACGGCGCGGCGGCGCGGGCGGGTTTCGCGGCCCTCAGAGACCATCTCTCCCGCAGCTTCGGCCCGCCCGTCGAGGAGTGGGGACCGGCGTCGGAGCCGGCCTGCCTCTGGCGACCTAGCCCGCTGATGTTCGAGATGTACTGCTTCCAGCGGCACAGCAGCGGCGTCATGGTCGGGCCCAGCCACGCCGAGCGCACCGCGACGTACGAGGCGGAGCTTGGAGACGCAGAGCTGAAGGCGGCGGCGGCCGCTCAGCGGGGGCGGAGCGAGCGCACCTTGTTGGTCCCCTCGGACAGCAGGCGCGACGCCGTACGCCGGAGCTCGCGTCGGCGCAGGCGGTAGGTGTCCGGGCGTTCGAGGGCCTCGGTCATCTCCGACTTGACGCGCCCCGGGTAGGTCCAGGGCCGCCGGCCGCGATGCAGTGCACCCCAGACCGGTGAGGTCAGCAGCCACTCGGGGTCCACCGCGCCCTCGCGGCCGAGGATCGCGGGCGGCACGTCCTGCGGGTCGTTCACGACGTACTTCTCGATGAGCTCGTCGTAGCACTCGGTCAGCACCGGGCTGTGCGGGTCGAGGCCGGTGACCACCAGCAGTCCGGTCGGTGCGGTGTCGACCAGCGTGAGGGTCAGGTCGGGGCGGTACTGGCGCAGCACCTCGACCATCTTGAAGACGTCACCGGTCAGGGCCGGGCCGCTCCCCTGGCGCGCACCGTCGTCGACGACAGCCGGGAGGATGTGGTGCAGGACGAGAACACTGCTCGGGCGCGACGCGCGCTCGGCATGGATGAAGTCGCGCAGGGCGAACTCGAACTCGGGCATGCCATCGAGGAAGGCGAGGTCCACCGGCGCGCCGGAGAAGGGCGCGAGCGGTTCGGGCCGGGCGAAGTACTCGTCGCTCGTGGTCCGGAACAGCGACACCTGACCGGCGATCGGGGCGGTGATCGAGAAGTCAGGGTCGATGCCGATGCTGCGGGCCCGGGCCTGAGCGAGGCTGTGGCCGCCGCCGACCCCGATCTCCAGATAGGTCTCGGGCCGCAGCGCGACGTGCAACCGCCCGAGGAACTCCAGGTAGGGCATTTCTCCGGCCACAAGCCGCGACGCTATCCGGGGTCGCCGCCGCCGGCAACCCATAGCAACGCCGGGGACCGCGACGGCGTGCATCTAGCGTGGGGTTCATGCTTCGGGCGACCGCTGCGCTGGGCGTGCTGGCTCTGGTCACAGCCGGGTGTGCGCAGGGCGCGCCGGCCGAGCCGGCGCCTACGTCGACCACCACGTCCACGCCCACCGCGTCGCCGGGCCACGACGGCCGGCTTCTCGGCCGCGGCACGGTGATCGACGACGGGTCCGGGCCGGTGCTGTGCCTCGGTGTCGTGCTGCAGTCGCTCCCTCCCCAGTGCGACGGCGGCGTCGCCCTCGTCGACTGGCGCTGGCCCGAACGCGGGGTGGAACGTCAGGCCGGCACGACCTGGGGCGAGTTCTCCGTGGTCGGCACCTACGACGGCCGCCGGCTCCGGGTCGAGAAGACGGTGGCGCCGACCTCCCGACCAGGCTCCGGGAGGGAGTCCTTCGACACCCCGTGCCCCGAGCCCCCCGGCGGCTGGCAGGTGCCCGATCCGGCGCGGGCGACGCAGGAGGACCAGGACCGGGCCTTCCGTCTGGCCGAGCGCCGCACCGGTTACGCCGACGCCTGGGTGGAAGAGCTGAGCACGCCGGGCGACCCCGCGACCACCGTGCTCAACTTCTCGTTCACGACCGACCTCGCCGGGGCGGAGCGCGCCCTCCGTGCGGTCTGGGGCGGACCCCTCTGCGTGTCCAAGGGCGAGCGAACCCACGCTGAGCTGGCGGCGATCCACTCCGCACTGAGGAAGACACCCGGCCTGCTGTTGAGCGGCTTCGGGTTCGGCCACGTCCGTCTGACGGTGATCCACGACGACGGATCTCTGCAGCGCGAGAGTGACCAGCGGTACGGCGCCGGCCTGGTCCTCGTCAACTCCGCCCTGCGGCCGTACGTGGAGTAGCGCCTCGGTCAACCCGCGACCGGCTCGACCCGGCCGAAGCGGCGCGACCGCTCCGCCGCCCAGACAATCGCGTGGGTGTGCCGGCTCACGGCCGGCGAGGTGAGGATCCGGCCGGGATCGCCATCGCGGACGGCGGCCAGGAAGCTCCGGGTCAGCGCCGCGTCGGCACCGAGGTGCCCCTCGCCGGCGAGCGGGTCGGTGGGGTCGACGACCTGCGTCGTGGTCGTCCGCCCGGTCAGGAAGTCGAACACGCTGACCGAGTAGCCGTCACCCTCCAGCATTCCCCGGGTGCCGAAGATCCGGGTCTTGCGGAAGGCCATCGGGGTGAACGCGGTCATGGTCAGCGACGCGGTGACCCCGCCGGCGTACTCGATGTTCACCACCTGGTGGTCGACCACGTCGTTGTCGGAGTCGTAGACGCACCGGCCGTACGGCCCGGTCCGCAGGGCCTCGGTGATCGACTCGCGGTTGACGTCGACGGCCAGGATGGACAACGGCCAGCGCTGCGCCGCCGGCTCGTCGACGTGGTCGAGGTAGATCCGCCGCGCGGAGTACGGGCAGTCCGGCTCGACCGCGCAGTCCAGGCAGCGCGATGCGGCCCCCGCCGGCCGGTTCGCCGGGGTGAAGTGGCTGAGGCTGCCGAACGATGACACGCGTACGGCCGGCCGCTCCACCACGTAGGACAGCCAGTCGATGTCGTGGCAGCACTTGGCCATCAGCATCGAGCTCGACTCGTCCTCCCG
>CAXTVE010000193.1:0-6399 GCA_964247485.1 uncultured Propionibacteriaceae bacterium | reverse complement strand
TGCACGGTCGCGTTCAGCAGGCCGGCCGCGGAGCAGCCCGCGAGCAGGACGGCGGTCGTGCTGAGCAGGACGGCCAGGTGGCGACGCACCGGACCACTGTTCCACAGTCGGTGGGCGATCTGCGGGAGTGGCTCGTAGGGTGTGGGGGTGGTTCGGCTGACACGCATCTACACCCGCACCGGGGACGGCGGGGACACCCGGCTGGCCGACATGTCGGTGGCCCGCAAGAGTGACCCGCGGGTCGAGGCGTATGGCGACGTGGACGAGACCAACTCGCTGCTCGGCGTCGCGCTGGCCCTCGGCGAACTGCCCGAGGAGGTGGCGGCGGTCCTGCGCCGGATCCAGAACGAGCTGTTCGACCTCGGCGCCGACCTCTCCAAGCCGCTGCGGGAGGCCGACCCGGAGCAGCCCGAGCTGCGCATCACCGCCGACGCCGTGGAGCGCCTCGAGCAGTGGTGCGACGAGTTCTCGGCGGCGCTGCCCAACCTGGAGTCCTTCATCCTGCCCGGCGGGGTGCCCGGGGCCGCCCAGCTGCATGTGGCGCGGACGGTCGCCCGGCGGGCCGAGCGGGCCGCCTGGGTGGCGGCCGAGGCGTACGGGACCGAACCGGTGCCCGACACGGACCGGCCCGGCGGGGTGAACCTGCTGGCCATCACCTATCTGAACCGGCTGTCGGACCTGCTCTTCATTCTCACCCGGGCGGCGAACGGCGCCGCCGGCGACGTGCTCTGGGTCCCCGGCGGGCGCCGCTGAGCCTGCCGACCCCGCCCTCAGAGACGCAGGACGTCGGTCTCCACGAGATGACGGAGGTTCCAGTCGTCGGGGCTCTCGGAGGTGTAGGTCCAGTAGCACCAACCCAGGGCGTCCGCGTATCCGTGGAGCTGGGCGTCGATGAAGCGACGCTGCGCCGGAGCTCGATCCGCCTCCGCCGTCGCCAGGTAGCCCCGGTCACCGCGCGCGGCGCTCCACTCCCCCACCAGCACGGGATGAGACCGCTGCAGCCACCGGATCAGGCGGACGCGGCCGGTCGCCTTGCGGAGGTGGCCGGCCAGGCCCAACCGGGTGTTGCGGCCGTAGCACTGGTAGAAGTGGACGTCCATGACCACCGGGATGTCGCCGCGGCGGCGCAGCGAACCCCGGAGCAGCCAGCGCAGATACCCGTCGGAGAACACCACGTGGGTGCCGGGTCGCAGCAGCGGGAGCAGCGCCCGGAAGGCATCGCGGTGGAAGCGCCACAGCCGCCACGCCCGCCAGTCGACCGGCTCGTTGATCAGCTCGATCCCCCACAGGGCCGGGTGGTCGCGGTAACGGCGGACGAGGTCGACCAGGCAGCCGACGGTGCGGTCCCGGTGGGCCGCGTGGGCGTACCAGTCCTTGGGCCCGATCCGTCCGCTGGAGTCGAACCCGTTCTGCGAGCCCGGCCCAGCGTGGACGTCGAGCAGCAGCCGCAGGCCGTGCTCTCTCGCCTGGTCCATCGCCCAGTCCAGGCTGTCCACCGCGGCCAGGAACGGCGGGTCGCCGTCCAGCACCCAGTAGCCGACGGGCAGTCGCACCAGGTCCAGCCCGTGCTCGGCGATCCAGGCGAAATCCTCGGCCGTGAGAAAGGTCGCCCGGTGGCGGCGGAGCCGGTCCGCGGCGTCGGGCTCGGCCATCAGGGTGTACTCGTCCGGCGCGTCGGTGCCCGCGAAGACCGAGGGGGTCAACCAGCGCTCGAGCACCAGCCACCCCCCCAGGTTCACGCCCCGCAGCGGGCTTGGCCGCGACGCCGCTACCACCGGTCTGCGCTGGTCGAGCGGCCGGTCGCGCGGCGGTGATCGGAGGAGCGACGAGCGGAACACGCCTGTCGTTAAGCGAGGAGTGACGACATCACCGCCTTGAGCGCGAGAGCGACCACCTGAAAACTAACTGTCGAATCTGCGAATGCCCGGCGGTGCGGCCTCCAGCCAGCTGAGCAGGCCGGTCAGCGACTCCGCACTCATCGCCAGCTCCCAGAACTGGTCCGGCTGGCCGGGCACCGCCACCCGGACGACGGTCTGGTCCGAGCTGAGCGCGACGGCCTCGATGGGGTCGGGGTCACGGGTCTCCAACACCCGCAGCTCGCTGCGTGCGAAAACCAGCCGCGGCTTCGGGGAGTAGGAGAAGAACCGGAACCACTCCAGGATTCCCTCGCTGTAACGACAGACTCCGAGCACCCAGCCGGCACCCGGAGTCGTCACCCGCAAGCGCAGACTACATTCGAAGTTCCCGCCCATCCGGTTGAGCCATCGCTGGCGCAGCGCCAGCAGGATCAGGCTGAGCGCGATGAGCAAGACGCTGAACCCGAGAATCTGGACGACACCTACCCAGCCGCCACCCATACCCGTTCTCAGCCGCTCCCGTCTGCCTGTCCGAGCGACCTACTGCGCCTTCTGCGCAGCGCGGAGCTGGGCTGTCGCCCGCAAGAGGCGCTTCCGGTCCTCGTCGTCCCCGTCGCCGGTGTCCAGGACCCGCTCGGCCTCGGCGAGCTCCTTCTCGGCCTCGGAAACGCTGGTCTCGCCGGCCATCCGGGCGTACTCGCTCAGGATGGACACCCGGCCCTGGGACATCGAGATGAAACCGCCGTCCACGGCCACCACCTCTCGTCCGCCGCTCTCGTCGAAGATCACCACAGCGCTGGGAACCAGCACCCCGAGTACCGGCTCGTGCCCGGGCAGGATCCCGATCTCGCCCTCCACCGTCTTGGCGATGATATTCGACGACTCGCCGGACCAGACCACCCGGTCCGCCGCGACGACCTCGACCTGCATCGGCTCAGCCATGTCGCTCCTCGGGAGGGTGCGAGGGGATCGTCCCCCTCGGGATCAGTGGAGCCATCAGCGTCAGTTGCTCTTCTGCAGCTCAGACCAGCGCCGCTCGACGTCGTCCATGCCCCCGACGTTGAAGAAGGCCTGCTCGGCGATGTGGTCGACCTCGCCGTCGCAGATCATCTTGAACGCCTCGATGGTGTCCGCCAGGGGCACCGAGGATCCGGGGATGTTGGTGAACTTGGTCGCCATGTAGGTGTTCTGGGACAGGAACTGCTGGATCCGCCGGGCCCGGTTGACCACGATCTTGTCCTCCTCGGACAGCTCGTCGACACCGAGGATGGCGATGATGTCCTGCAGCTCCTTGTTCCGCTGCAGGATCTGCTTGACCCGCACTGCCGTGTCGTAGTGGGTCTGGCCGATGAACTGCGGGTCCAGGATGCGCGAGGTCGAGGACAGCGGGTCCACCGCCGGGTAGAGACCGCGCGAGGCGATCTCCCGGGAGAGCTCGGTCGTGGCGTCCAGGTGGGCGAACGTGGTGGCCGGCGCCGGGTCGGTGTAGTCGTCGGCGGGAACGTAGATCGCCTGCATCGAGGTGATCGAGTGGCCCCGGGTCGAGGTGATCCGCTCCTGCAGCTGACCCATCTCGTCGGCCAGGTTCGGCTGGTAACCCACGGCGGACGGCATCCGGCCGAGCAGCGTCGACACCTCCGAGCCCGCCTGGGTGAACCGGAAGATGTTGTCGATGAACAGCAGCACGTCCTGGTTCTGCACATCGCGGAAGTACTCCGCCATGGTCAGGGCCGACAGGGCGACCCGGAGCCGGGTGCCCGGGGGCTCGTCCATCTGGCCGAAGACCAGGGCGGTGTCCTTGAAGACCCCCGCCTCCTCCATCTCGTGGATCAGGTCGTTGCCCTCACGGGTGCGCTCCCCCACCCCGGCGAAGACCGAGGTGCCACCGAAGTTGTTGGCGATCCGGTAGATCATCTCCTGGATCAACACGGTCTTGCCCACGCCGGCACCGCCGAACAGGCCGATCTTGCCGCCGGTCACGTACGGGGTCAGCAGGTCCAGCACCTTGATGCCGGTCTCCAGCATCTCGGTCTTGGACTCGAGCTGGTCGAACTTCGGCGCCGACCGGTGGATGGGCCAGCGCTCGGTGATCTGGATCGTCGACGGGTCGACGTCCAGCACGTCACCGGTGGTGTTCCACACGTGGCCCTTGGTGATGTCGCCCACCGGAACCGAGATCGGTCCGCCGGTGTCGCGCACCTCGGTGCCCCGCTGCATGCCGTCGGTCGGCTTCAGCGCGATGGCCCGCACCAGGTTGTCGCCGATGTGCAGCGCGACCTCCATCGTCATGGTGCGGGTCACTCCGCTGACCGTGGTGTCGACCAGCAGTGCGTTGTAGATGTCGGGCATCTGGTCGACCGGGAACTCGACGTCGACCACCGGGCCGATCACCCGCGACACTCGGCCGACACCCCCGGAGGGGGCGGTCTCGGCCTTGAACTCTGTGACGGCAGTGCTCATGTACGTGTCCTCACTTGTGCTATTCGGCGGCGGCGGTGGCCTCGGCCAGCGCGCTGGCCCCACCGACGATCTCGGAAATCTCCTGGGTGATCTCGGCCTGCCGGGCCTGGTTGGCCTCCCGGGTCAGCCGTTCGATCAGCTGCTGCGCGTTGTCGGTGGCCGACTTCATCGCCTTCTGCCGGCTGGCCAGCTCCGAGGCCGCCGCCTGCAGCAGGCAGAACTGGATCCGGCTCGCCACGTACAGCGGCAGCAGCTCGTTCAGCACGGTCTCGGCGTTGGGCTCGAACTCGTACAGCGGCAGGATCTCATTGCTCTCCGGCGGGTCGGTGCCCTCCACCACCTCCAGTGGCAGCATCCGGATCACGTCCACCCGCTGCGTCAGCATGGAGACGAACCGGGTGAACACGACATGGATCTCGTCCACGCCGCCGTCGGCGGTCGGCTTCAGGAACGACTCGATCAGCGCATCGGCGATCTCGCGGGCGTGCGCGTACGTCGGGGCGTCGGAGAAGCCCTCCCACTTGGCGGCCACCTCCCGACGGCGGAACGTGTAGAAGGCGCTCGCCTTGCGACCGGTGAGGAAGGGCAGGGTCTGCTTGCCGTTGTCGCGCAGCAGCCGGGTCAGCTGTTCGCCCTCGCGGATCACCGAGGACGAATACGCACCGGCCAGGCCACGGTCGGAGGTGATCAGCAGCACCGCCGCCCGGGTCGGGTTCTCCGCCTCGGTGGTGAGCGGGTGCTCGACGTTGGAGAACGTCGCGACCGCCGAGACCGCGCGGGTGAGCTCGCGCGCGTACGGGGCCGCCGACTGCGCACGCTGCTGCGCCTTGACGATGCGCGACGCCGCGATCAGCTCCATCGCCCGGGTGACCTTCTTGACGGTGGTCACCGAGCGACGGCGCTGCCGCAGCTCCCTCAAACTCGCCGGCACTCTGTATTCCTCGCTCGCTCGCGCGCGGCCGCTCTAGCCGACGACGTCGTCATTCTTCGCGAACGAAGGGCGTGTTCGCTCATCACTCCTCCGCTCATCGGCGCGGCCGGCTGGCTCACTCGCACTAACCTCTCTTCTGCTTGACGATCTGCTCCTGCTCCACTTCTTCCTCGCCGAGCGCCTCGTGCTCCTCGCGCCCGGCCAGCAGCTTGCCCTCACCGGTCTGGAAGCCGCGCTTGAACTCCGCGATCTGCGACCGCAGACCCTCCGCGGTGTCGTCGTCGAAGGTCTTGGTCTCCCGGATGTTCTGCAGCGCACTGCCGTTGTGCCGCAGGTAGTCCAGCAGCTCCCGCTCGAAGCGGAGCACGTCGTCGACCGGCACCTCGTCCATCAAGCCCTGCAGGCCGGCCCACACCGAGACCACCTGCTCCTCCACCGGGTACGGCGAGTACTGCGGCTGACGCAGCAGCTCGACCAGCCGTCCGCCGCGGTCCAGCTGCCGCCGGGTCGTCGCGTCCAGGTCGGAGGCGAACATGGCGAAGGCCTGCATGTCCCGGAACTGGGCGAGCTCCGGCTTGAGCGAGCCCGACACGTTCTTCATCGCCTTGATCTGGGCCGCGCCCCCCACCCGGGAGACCGACACGCCCACGTCGATGGCCGGGCGCTGGTTGGCGTTGAACAGGTCGGACTGCAGGAAGATCTGGCCGTCGGTGATCGAGATGACGTTGGTCGGGATGTAGGCCGAGACGTCGTTGGCCTTGGTCTCGATGATCGGCAGGCCGGTCATCGAGCCGGCGCCGAGGTCGTCCGACAGCTTCGCGCAGCGCTCCAGCAGCCGCGAGTGCAGGTAGAACACGTCGCCGGGGTACGCCTCGCGGCCCGGCGGGCGGCGCAGCAGCAGCGACACCGCGCGGTACGCCTCGGCCTGCTTGGACAGGTCGTCGAACACGATCAGCACGTGCTTGCCGGCGTACATCCAGTGCTGGCCGATGGCCGAGCCGGTGTAGGGCGCCAGGTACTTGTAGCCGGCCGGATCGGACGCGGGCGCGTTGACGATCACCGTGTACTCCAGCGCCCCGGCGTCCTCCAGGGCACCGCGGACCGCCGCCACGGTGGAGGCCTTCTGGCCGATGGCGACGTAGACACAGCGGA
>CAXTVE010000192.1:359-6417 GCA_964247485.1 uncultured Propionibacteriaceae bacterium | reverse complement strand
CGACCACCCGGGCGCCGCTGGCCCGGACTGCCGCCAGCACCGCACCGCGGCGCAGCTGGGCCAGGGGTGCCGTTGCCTCGGCCACCGGCTCGTCGCTGACCAGCGGCGCCGCATCGGCGTCGTCGACCTGCTCCGGCTCGAGGTCGTCGGCCTCGGCCAGCCGGGCGAGGGCGAGCGTGGTCAGGCTCTGCCGCCGGCGGAGGTAGCGGGCGGTGATCAGCGTGCGCTCGGGGTGGCCGGCCAGCCAGCCGCCACCCGCGCGGACCAGCTTGTCGACCTCGTCGGTGGACACCCAGTAGTGCTTGGCGTCGTCGAGCACCGGCAGCAGCACGTAGAGGTGGTTGAGCGCGTCCGCCAGCCGCACCGTGCCGCGCAGCCGCAGGTCGACGTAGCGGGAGTCGCCCCAGCCGGGCAGCTCCGGGTCCAGCGGCACCGGGGTGGCCTCGACGTCCCAACCCAGCGGTGCGAACACGCGCTCCGCCAGCTCGGCACCGCCGCGGCACGGCAGCGCGGGCACGTGCAGTTCGAGCGGGATCGGGGTCGCGGCCAGCTCGGGCCGGCTGTCGCAGCGGCCGGTCATCGCCGTCCGGAAGGTCTTGACCAGGGCCCCGGACAGCAGTGAGGACGCCGCGTACGGGCGGTCGTTGACGTACTGCCCGAGCGCCGTGGCGCCGCGGACCAGCCCGACCGGGTCGACCTCGAGCAGCAGCGCGGCCGTGCACCGCTCCTCGGTCGCCTCGGGGTAGCCGACGTACGCGGTGCCCACCGAGACTCCGAAGGCCTGCAGCCGGTCCGGGTGCTTGTGCAGCAGGTAGCCCAGGTCGGTCGCCGGCCGGTGCGTGGTCGTGACGGTGAGGATCACCCCCGCATTGTGACGTCAGGATCCGGTCAGCGTGAACCGGAAATAGGCGCCGTCATCGTCGTGCTCGATCCGGGCCGACCCGGCCCAGCCGGCGAAGCACCCGGTGCCGGAGTCGGGCACGACGTAGCCGAAGAAGCTGCCCGGATCGGACTCGAGCCCACCGTGGTGGACGGTCAGCGTGCCGGGCTCGCCGCCCTCGGTCGATCCGGTGATCTGCTCGGCGGCCAGGTAGGCCCGGTGGCCCTCGGTCGGACCGGAGGAGACGAAGAGCAGGACGCTCTCGCCGGTCAGGCCGGCCGTGAAGGTCTTGCGCATGATCAGCACCCCGGCCCAGTCGTCGTCCACGGCGTCGACCTCCCGGGGGTCGAAACCGGTGACCTGGAAGCGGGCGAGGAGTTCGGTCATCTGCCCGACCTTAGTGCCATGGGCCGGGGTGGTTCAGCGGCGGCGTGCCCGCCACTCGGCGACGGTGGCCTCCACGTCGACCGGGGTCAGCACCAGTGGCGGCCCGTCCACCCGGTGCCGGTGGGTGTAGGTGATCCGGTCGTTCAGGTCCTCGATGCGGCGGCGCACCTCGTCCTCGTCGCGTACGCCGCGCAGGGTCTCGGACAACTCGGCCAGCTCTTTCCGCAGCGCGAGGGTGGTGGGCAGCAGCGTGATGCGCTCCCGCTCGACGAAGTTCTTGATCCACCAGTCCTCGTCCTCGCGGCCGGTCAGCCCGGGGAGCGGCTGCCCCGCGCCGGGCAGGTTGTCGAACTCTCCGCGCTCCGTGGCCTCCCGAATCTGCCGCTCGACCCAGCTCTCGTACGGCATGCGGTCCAGCCTAGAGGGGATGCCCGCCGCCGGGCGGCCGACAACGCACGGGCACCCGCCCCGCGATGGGTGGGCCACCCCGGTGGCATGCTGAGGAGGTGGACCTGTGGCAGGTCGGGCTGATCGCGGTGATCGTGGTCGGGCTCGGCCTGATCGTGTTCGGGGCCCTGCACGACCGGGCTCGCAACCAGCGGCGGGCGCGGGAGATGCTGTCGCCGCCGGCGCGCAACATCCCCCACTTCCGGCCGGATGCGCCCGCCCCGCACTACCTGTCCGACCTGCAGGCCCGCCGCCGGCCGGAGACCGACCGGGGTGCGAACCTGTCCGCCGAGCAGCGGGCGGCCATCACCCGCCAGATCGCCGACACCCAGACGGTGACCGTCGCGAGCGGGTACGCGTCCCGCGACTTCGTCACCGACGCCACCTCGGGCTGGGCGGTCGTGGACCACCCGACGGTGCTGGTCTGCGCCGACCCCGTGGCGTCCATCCGCGAGCTGCTGCCGGTGCTGGAGGGGCTGATGATGTCCGGTACAGCCCTGGTGGTGGTCGCGCCCGAGCTTGCGCCCGAGGTGCTGTCGACCCTCGAGGTCAACCAGATCCAGCAGACCATGCGGTTGCTCGCCGTGACGCCGACCGAGCCCGGGCTCGCCGAGCTGGCCGCGGCCTGCGGCGCCACCCCGCTCAGCCGGTCCGACCGCCAGGCCGGCTACCTGCCCCCCGACCAGCTCGGCACCTGCGAACGGTGGGTGAGCACCGCCAAGGCCAGCCACCTGATCGGCGTCCGCGCCGAGGTCGCGCAGACCACGTGAGGGCGTACGCCGCCGCCCTGGCGCCGATGATCTTCGGCACCACCTACCTGCTGACCAGCGAGTTCCTGCCGCCCGACCGCCCGCTGCTCGCCGCGCTGCTGCGCTCGCTGCCCACCGGGCTGATCCTGGTCGTCGGCACCCGCCCCCCGGACCGCCGGTGGCTGGCCCGGCTCGCCGTGCTCTCGGTGCTCTACGCCTCGGGCCTGTTCCCGCTGCTGTTCCTGGCCGCCTACCTGCTGCCGGGCGGCGTCGCCTCGGTGATCAACTCGATCAGCCCGCTGCTGGTCGTCGTGCTGTCCGTGCCGCTGCTGTCGGCCCGGATCCACCCGGCCCAGGTCGGGGCCGGGCTGCTCGGCATCGGCGGCGTCGCCCTGCTCGTGCTGCGCTCCGACGCCCGGCTCGACCCGGTCGGGCTGCTCGCCATGACCGGCGCCGCCACCATGATGGGCACGGCGACGGTGCTGACCAAGCGCTGGGGCCGCCCGCCCGGGATGAGCGCGGTGGGGATGACCGGCTGGACCTTCCTGCTCGCCGGGTTCACCCTGCTGCCGGTCACCCTGCTGGCCGAGGGCCTGCCGCGCCAGATCAGCGGCCGCGAGGTCGGCGGCCTGGTCTACCTGGTCCTGGTCAGCGGCGTCCTGGCGTACGCCCTGTGGTTCTGGGGCCTGCAGCACCTGACCGCCAGCTCGGTCACCTTCCTCAGCCTGCTCAACCCGCTGGTGGCCGCGGCCCTCGGCTGGCTGGTGCTCGACCAGCGGCTCAACGGCTGGCAGCTGCTGGGGGCGGGGGTCGTGGTGGTCGCGGTCGTCCTGGGTCAGCAGGGGACGCTGGACCGCCTGAGAACGCTACGCCAGGCGCCCCGACACGCCGCGGCGCGCCCGTCAGAGGTGAAACGCGCGTAGCAGAGTCAGGCGTCAGCCGTAGCCGAGCTCGTCCAGGCGGTGGTCGTCGATGCCGAAGTGGTGGGCAATCTCGTGAACCACGGTGATCCGGACCTCCTCGACGACGTCGGCGGGGGTGTCGCAGCTGGCCAGGATGGGGCGGCGGAAGATCTGCACGGTGTCGGGCAGCCCGGTGTAGAACTCGCCGCGCTCGGTCAGCGGGGTGCCGGAGTAGAGGCCGAGCAGGTTGGCGGGCGCGTCGTCGGGCGGGTCGTCCTCGACCAGCACCACGCAGTTGTCGATCACCTCCGCCAGCTCGGGCGGGATGGTGTCCAGGGCCTCGGCCACCAGGACCTCGAACTCGGCCGCCGGCATCTCGATGACCACTACGACTCCAGCGGGCGGTCGGCCAGCCGCCAGTACTGGCGCCCGCCCTCGTCGCGGACCACCACCCCGAGGTCGACGAGCTCGCCGCGCAGGTCGTTCGCGTCACCGGACCGGTCCTGCTCGAGCGCCCGGGCCCGCAGCCGCAGCAGCGCGCCCGCGCCCGCCGGCAGACCGGTCGCGTCCGGGCGCCACAGCCGGAAGTCCTCGGCCCTCGGGTCGGCGTCCCGCCAGGGGTAGCCGTGCCGGGTGAAGGCCGCCGTCAGCTTCGCGGCGGACGCGTCGGTCTTCTCCCGGGCCAGCTCGTTGCCGTCGTCGGCGAGCAGCACCAGCTCCTTGCGGTCGAGGAACACCGCCCGCACGGCCGTACGCGGCAACCGCCGGTCGGCGTCGCCCCGCTTGAGCCGGACCTGGTCGTCACCGACGGTGAGGAACAGCTCGTCCTGCAGCGCGTACGCTCCGAAGAGGCCGCCGGCGACCAGGCCAAGGCCCAGCAGGATGGGCAGGGCGACCCGGTCGGGAATCGCGTCGACCAGCTGCAGCGGACCCCGGAACGGGATCCACGGCAGCCCGAGCAGCCAGCCCACCAGGGCCCAGAGCCCGAACCCCAGCGCGACGCCGAGCACCGCCGGCACCACGAAGAACAACGCCTGTCCCCCGCGGCCGTAACCGAGGCTGGTCGGCACGCTCACGGCCGAGGTACGGCGGGCAGCCGCCGATCGCCCAGCCCGAGCACGTTCACGAGCACCACGAACAAGAAGGTGACCGCAATCGACATGCTGGCCACCGAGCCCGCCCCCACCCGCTGGACGTCCAGGAACGGATAGGGGTAGAACCCGGTCACCGCCCCCCTGACCAGGGTGTACGCCAGCCAGGCCACCGGCCAGCAGAAGGTCGTCACGGCCGCCTCCAGGGGGACCCGGGGCCGCGGGCCGAAGAGCAGCCAGCCGCCGACCGCGAGCAGCGGGACCACGACGTGCAGCAGCGTGTCGCAGACCAGCGACCAGCCCTCCAGGTCCAACAGCGGCCGCAGGAACAGCCAGTGCACGATGCCGGTGACGACGATGCCGACCAGGCCGGCGGCGCGGACCATCCGCCAGACCCGGCCGTCGTGATCCGGGTCCCGCAGCAGGGGCACCATCGCCACGGCGACCAGGACATTGGCCTGGATGGTGAAGTAGCCCACCAGCCGGATCATCCGTTCGGCCAGGCCCGGCGGGTTCTCCTCGACCAGCACGCTCGCCCCGGCGACAGCCAGGATCGTCTGCGTGACCAGGGCGAACACCGCGACGGCGCAGGTCGTCGCATGCCAGAGCCGAGCAGCCCGAGGCCGGTTCACGCCCTCACCTTAGCCACCCAGCGTGGAATAACACCACTGTAATTTCTTCACTGTGATCCGCGTGTCGCCTTGCGTTGTTGCTGTGAGTTCCACTCATTTCCTTGCCCATCGCTACGTAACGCAGTTAGAGTCCTGCGAGATCTGTGACAAATGTGACGAATGTGATCGGAGATGGATATGCGTCCAGTCCTGCTGCTGGCCCGCACCACTGCCGCCGTCGTCGTCGCCGCGGCGGTCCTGCTCGGCCTGGTGGCCCTGCCCGCCACTGCCGCCCCGTCGACCCAGGTCACCGCCACCGTCAACCTCAACATCCGCAGCCGGCCGAGCACGTCGGCCGCCATCATCGGCGGCCTGCAGCCCGGCCAGACGGTCACCGAGACCGGCCGGACCGGCGGCTGGTCCCAGGTCACGTTCGCCCGCCGGTCCGCCTGGGTGGCCAGCCAGTACCTGCGCCGCGGCGGCGCGCTACCACCGCCGCCGACCCGGATCCCGGCCGGCGCGGTGCGCGTGACCAGCACCGGCCTGAACCTGCGCGTGGGCGCGGGCCCCGCGTACCGGGTGATCCTGGTGCTGCCGGAGGGCACCAGGGTGACCGCCACCGGCCGGGCCGCGCGCGGCTACGCCGAGGTGCGCCGCGGGTCGACCAGCGGCTGGGCCAGCCTGCGGTACCTGGTGCGGGGGGCGGACGCCCCAGTGACCTCGCCCGCGCCGCCGGGCCTGCCCCGGGTCACCGGCACCCGCTACGCGACCAGCACGCTCAACGTGCGTTCGACGTACGCGGACCGCTACACCCTGATCGCCGAGGTGCCGCGCGGCCCCGCGCTGAGCATCACCGGGGTGGTGCGGCAGGGCCGGATGCAGATCGTCTACAACCGGGCCGCGCGCTGGGTGACCGCCGCCTACCTGTCGCGGTCGCGGCCGACTGCCGTGCCGCCCCGCTGGCGCACCGCCGCGCGGGGCCTGCAGCCCC
>CAXTVE010000192.1:0-349 GCA_964247485.1 uncultured Propionibacteriaceae bacterium | reverse complement strand
CCCCCCCGGCCGCCGGCGCGGTGCCCGTCCCCCCCCCCCCCCCCCCCCCCGGCCCCGCCCCCCGGCTCGGCGGCGAGGTGGCCCGGTGGGCGCGGGCCAACGCCCGGTCACTGAAGATCAAGTACGTGATCTGGGACCAGAAGATCTGGAACATCCAGCGGGACCGCGAGGGCTGGCGGCCGATGGCCAGCCGCGGCAGCGACACCGCCAACCACAAGGACCACGTGCACATCACCGTCTACGACGGCTGAGCACCCGCCCCGCTGCGTCGTAGCGTGGCGGTGTGCGGTGGTGGCGGCTGGTCCTCGGCGCGCTGGGCCTGTCCCTGGGGTCCGCGACCGCGTACGGG
>CAXTVE010000191.1:408-6442 GCA_964247485.1 uncultured Propionibacteriaceae bacterium | reverse complement strand
GATCTTGCGCCGGATCCAGACGTCCCGGGTGCCGTCGCGGTAGCGGCGCAGCCGCTCGAGCTCCCAGCCGCCGTACTCGGCATGAGCGGTGAGCACCTGCCGGACCGCGTTGCGGGACAGGTGGGGGCCCAGCCGGACCCGCTCCACCTGGTAGGTGACCCCGTTGACCATCGCGGCCAGCGTAGCCGGTCGAGTCGCCCGCCGAACAGGTTCTGTCCGGATGATTCAGGCCTGGTCGAGGAACCGGTCCAGCACCCGGGCGCCGAACTCCAGCGACGCGACCGGAACACGCTCGTCGACCCCGTGGAACATGCTGACGAAGTCCAGCTCGGGGGGCAGCTGCAGCGGGGTGAACCCGAAGCAGCGGACGCCGGCCCGGTGCCACACCTTCCCGTCCGTGCCGCCGCTCATCAGGTACGGCACGGTCCGGGCGGCCGGATCCTCTGCGATCAGACAGGCCTGCATCGCCTCGACCAGGGCGCCGGAGAACTCGGTCTCCACCGCAGGTTGGGTGACGGCGACCTCGTAGCGCACCTTGTCCCCGATGAGCTCGGCGATGGTGGCGAAGAACTCGTCCTCGCCGCCGGGCACGAACCGCCCGTCGATCCCCGCCGTCGCCCGGCCCGGGATCACGTTGTGCTTGTAGCCGGCGCCCAGCATGGTCGGGTTGGCCGTGTTGGCCATCGTCGCCCCGACCATCCGGGCGATGCTGCCGAGCCGGGCCAGCGTCTCCTCGGCCCGGTCGGGGTCGAGGTCGATGCCGAACGCCTCGGACACCGCCTCGAGGAAGGCCCGCTGAGCGTCGGTGATCTTGTGCGGCCACTCGTACGCACCGACCCGGGCCACGGCGGCGGCCAGCTCGGTCACGGCGTTGTCGTCGTTGCGGAACGACCCGTGGCCGGCGGTGCCGTCGGCGATCAGGTTCAGCCAGGCCATGCCCTTCTCGGCGGTCTGGATGAGGTACAGCCGCAGGTCGTCCCGCACGGTCAGGGAGAAGCCGCCGACCTCACCGATCGCCTCCTCGCACCCCTCGAGGACCTCGGGATGCTGGTCGAGCAGATAGCTGGCACCGAGGCCGCTGCCGGCCTCCTCGTCAGCGGTGAAGATCAGCCGGATCGGCCGCCGGGGGGCGGCGCCGGCCCGGGCCCGGGCGCGGACGACGCTGAGCACCATGGCGTCGAAGTCCTTCATGTCCACCGCGCCGCGACCCCAGACGCAGTCGTCGACCACCTCGCCGGCGAAGGGCGGCACCGACCAGTCGTCCGCGTTGGCCGGCACCACGTCGAGGTGGCCGTGCACCAGCAGCGGCGACACGCTGCGGTCGACGCCCTCCGGCGCCCAGTCCGCGACCAGCGACGTACGCCGGGGCGCGGCCTCGTAGAGCTGGCTCGCGATGCCGACCTCGTCGAGCAGCTCGGCGACCCGCTCGGCCGCCGCCCGCTCACCCGGGCCAGCGTCGGTGCCGAAGTTGGTGGTGTCGATCGAGATCAGGTCGCGGCACAGGTCCACGACCTCGGCATCGGGGCGGTAGTCGGCGGTCACCCGGCCCATTGTGGTCTCCTGGGTCGAGCACGCGTCATCGCGGTGGGCGGCCGGGTCCCCGGTTGCTATAGTGCGGGAGCGCTCCGCGCGGGAGGAGCGCGAAGTCCGGGTGGCGGAATAGGTAGACGCGCTAGCTTGAGGTGCTAGTGCCCTTTACGGGGCATGGGGGTTCAAGTCCCCCCTCGGACACACGCAACAGCCCACCGATGCCGGTGACGACGCGGGTCGCGGCGTCAGACACCCGACGCTGCGGCGCTGGTCGTGAAGGTTGACCCGGCGCGGGGTACGACCTCGCTCTCGCTCACGCCATCTCGTTGCGGAGCTCTGCTGCCTCGAACAGGCAGAAGGGGTGCCCGTCGGGGTCGAAGAGCACTCGCACGTCGTCCTGAGGCTGCGCCTCGGCCAGCACCGCGCCGGCGCCCACCGCCCACGCGACGGCAGCGTCCAGGTCGTCGACGGCCACGTCGAGGTGCACCGTGGCGTTCTGCCCGTCGGCCGCGCTCGGCCACCTGGGACGGGTGAAGTGGCGTTCGTACTCGAAGCTCATGGTCAGCCCCCGCCCGGGCGTCTTCGGGCGGATCTGCGCCCAGCCGCCCTGGTCGGGATCGCCGGGCGTCGGCGGGTCGTCGGACGTGACGGGAAGGTCCAGCAGGCGCGCGTAGAAGGCGGCCAGGTCGTGGGGCTGGGAGGTGCCGATCGTCACCGCAGTGACCTGCAGGCGCGGGCGTCGTCGATCACCGGAGACCATGGCGCCGATTCTGGCACCGACGGTCCGGCCGACGCCCAACGGGAGTTGGTGCACTGACCCAGGTTCCCGGCCCCACAAACCTGGGTCAGTGACCAACGTCTCCGGAGTGTGCCACAGATCAGCCGCGTCGATGTCGGCGTGGCCGAGTTGTGACCCTTGCCCTGATCGAGAACGGTCAGGGTTCGACCGTCGCGGCGAGGTCCTGCACCTTGGGATGCACCTCGATGTCCGGCCCGCCTCGGGTGGGGCCAGGCTGGGGCGGATCATCAGCGGAAGTCCCGTGAGCGGTGGCCGGCGGGCAGCATGCCGGTCGCCTTCGGGTGGACCGAGCTCAGCGGCTGCAGCCGCTCGGCGACCAGGTTGGTCACCCCGTCGCGGTACTCCACCCGGCCCCGGATGACCATGCCGTTGCTGTTCCGCCCCACCCGGCCGTACCGCCGCCACAGTTCCTGGGAGCACACCACGTTCAGCATCCCGGTCTCGTCCTCCAGGTTGAGGAAGGTGATGCCGGCCGCGGTGCCCGGTCGCTGCCGGTGCGTGATCAGCCCGGCGACGCGGACCCGGCGTTCGGCGTACGCCTCCCCCAGGACGGCGACGGCCACGATGTCCTGCTCGGTCAGCGCCGGCCGCAGATGCTGCATCGGGTGCTCGTCGGGGGAGATCGTGGTCGCCCAGAGGTCGGCCAGCGTCAGCTCGACCGGGCTCATCCCCGGCAGGGTCGGCGGCGCGGCGTCCACGGCCGAGCCGGGCAGGGTGCTGCCGCTGTCGGCGTACCCGGCGTTCCACAGCGCCTGCCGCCGGGACAGCCCGAAGCCGTCGAACGCGCCGGCGGTGGCCAGCGCCTCGGTCTGCGGCACGGTCAGCCCGGTCCGGCGGACCAGGTCGTTCATGCTGGTGTACGGGGCCTGCGCCCGTTCGGTGACGATCCGGGCAGCCAGGTCGTCGCCGATCCCCTGCACCGCGGTCAGCCCCAGCCGGACCGCGAAGTGGCCGTCCCGGCGGTGCGCCGGTGTGGGGTCGGGCGCACCCCGCACGAACCGGCCCACCGGCGGCTGATCCAGCTCCAGGCAGGAGTCCATCCCGGTCGGGCCCCCTACGCCGAGCTCGGGGGTCACCGGCTCCAGGTCGGCGTGCACCCCGGACCGGGCGATGTCCGGCCGGCCGATGCGTACGCCGTGGCGGCGGGCGTCGCCGACCAGCGACTGCGGTGAGTAGAAGCCCATCGGCTGGGCCCGCAGCAGACCGGCCAGGAACGCCCCCGGGTAGTGCAGCTTCAGCCAGGACGAGGCGTACACCAGCAGCCCGAAGCTGATCGCGTGGCTCTCGGCGAAGCCGAAGTTGGCGAACGCCTGGATCCGGCGGTAGATGTCGTCGGCCAGCTCGCCCTCGATGCCGTGGTCGAGCATCCCGGCGTACAGCTTCTTCTCCAGCCGCTCGATCTTCTCCAGGCCGCGCTTGGAGCCCATGGCCCGGCGGAGCAGGTCGGCGTCGTCACCGCTGCAGCCGCCGATGGTCATGGCCATCTGCATCAGCTGCTCCTGGAACAGCGGCACGCCGAGGGTCCGCTTCAGCACCGGTTCCAGGGCAGGGTGCAGATAGCTGATCTCCTCCTCGCCGGTGGCCCGACGGATGTAGGGATGCACCGCGCCGCCCTGGATCGGGCCGGGGCGGATCAGTCCGATCTCGACCACCAGGTCGTAGAACCGGCGCGGCTGCAGCCGGGGCAGGGTGCCGATCTGGGCCCGGCTCTCCACCTGGAACACCCCGAGCGAGTCGGCCCGGCAGAGCATGTCGTAGACCCCGGCCTCCTCCTTGGGCAGGCTCTGCAGGGTCCAGCGCTCGCCGGGGTGGGCGGCGACCAGGTCGAAGGTGTACTGGATCGCGGCCAGGATGCCCAGCCCGAGGAAGTCGAACTTGACCAGCCCCATCGCCGCGCAGCTGTCCTTGTCCCACTGCAGCACGGTGCGAGCGTCCATCCGGCCGCGCTCGATCGGGCAGACCTCCCCGACCGGCTGCTCGGTCAGCACCATGCCGCCGGAGTGGATGCCGAGGTGCCGCGGCGCCTTGAGCAGCGAGTTGGCCAGGTCGACCACCGGCTCCGGGATCTCGTGGTCGCCGCCGGCGATGTGGGCGTAGAGGTCGATCTGCTTGGACCAGGCGTCCTGCTGGCCGGTCGAGTAGCCGAGGGCCTTGGCCATGTCGCGGACCGCGGACTTGGGGCGGTAGCTGATCACGTTGGCGACCTGGGCGGCGTTGCGCCGGCCGTAGCGGCGGTAGACCTCCTGGATCACCTCCTCGCGGCGGTCGGAGTCGAAGTCGACGTCGATGTCGGGCTCCTCCTCCCGGGTGGTGGACAGGAAGCGCTCGAAGGGCAGCTCGAACTTGATCGGGTCCACCGCGGTGATGCCGAGGACGTAGCAGACCACCGAGTTGGCCGCCGAACCGCGGCCCTGGCAGAGGATGCCGCGGCTGCGGGCGAAGGCGACCATGTCGTGCACGATCAGGAAGTAGCCCGGGAAGTCCTTGTCCTCGATGACCTTGAGCTCTTTACGCAGCCGCTCCTCAGCCTCCTGGCGGATGTGCGGGTAGCGCTCGTCGGCTCCGCGGCGGCACAGCTCGCGCAGCCAGCTGATCGGGGTGTGCCCGAGCGGCACCCGCTGCTTGGGCAGCCTGGGCTTGGCCAGCTGCAGGTCGAAGGCTGCTCGGCCGGCGACCTCGACCGTACGCGCCACCGCGCCGGGATAGCGGGCGAAGATCTGCGCCATCTCGGCCCCGGAACGCAGGTGTGCCCCGGGGCCGGGCAGCCAGCCGTCCATGTCGCTCAGGCTGCGCCGGGCCCGGACCGCGGCGACGGCCGCGCCCAGCCGGCCGTTCGCCGGGCTGGCGTAGTGCACGTTGTTGCTGGCGATCATGGGCAGGCCGGCGTCGGCGGCCAGCCGGGCCAGGGCGTCGTTGGCGGTCGAGTCCGTCGGCCGGCCCTGATCGATGAGCTCGACCACGACCTGGTCGCGGCCGAACCTCTGCGTCAGCTCGTCCAGGGCGGTGGCCGCGGCAGCCGGGCCGGCGGTCTCCAGAGCATGGCGGACCGCGCCCTTGCGGCAGCCGGTCAGGACCAGCCAGTGGCCCTCGGCGCGCTCGGCCAGCTCGTCGAGGTCATAGAGCGGGCGGCCCTTCTCGTCCCCGCGCAGCTGGGCCTCGGTGATCGCCGCCGACAGCCGGTGGTAGCCCGCCACGCCCTGGGCGAGGACCAGCAGGTGCTGGCCCTCGGGGTCGGCCACCCCGTTCTGCGGCTCGGTCAGGCCGAGCGACAGCTCGGCGCCGTAGACCGTGCGGAGACCCTCGTACGCGGCCGCCGACTCGGCGAAGCGGGACGCGGCGTAGAAGCCGTCGTGGTCGGTGATCGCGAGGGCGTCCAGGCCGAGCCGGACCGCCTCCTCGACCAGCTCCTCCGGGTCGTTGACCCCGTCCAGGAAGCTGAAGTTGCTATGGCAGTGCAGCTCGGCGTACGGGACGGTCGGGGTCTCCGGCGGCTGCACCGGCTCGGCGGCCGCCGCGTACGCGGGTCGTTTGTGGGAGTAGCCGGGCGCGCTGTCGGACTCCGGGTTGTTGACCGTCCGGTCCCGGGCCGACCGCCCGGACATCTGCCGCTCCAGCTCCGCCCACGAGACATCCGGGTTAAACCAACCCATCTAATCTGGTCCCTCTGCTCGCGCATGGCGCTCTGATCCGCCGACTTCGTCGTCG
>CAXTVE010000191.1:0-398 GCA_964247485.1 uncultured Propionibacteriaceae bacterium | reverse complement strand
GCCGAGACGCGACTGATTCTTGTCACTCATAGGCCGCTTCCGTCCACCACCGGCCGTCCTCGACGACCAGGAGCCAGGCGCTGCCGTCGACCCCGACCAGCTGGAAGCGGGCCACCTGCCGGGCCCGGACCGGGTCCCACCACAGCTCGTCGATCGGCCACGGGCCGGCCCAGGCCTCCACCCGAATCCGCTCGACCCCCTCGACCGTGACCTCCGCCGGGGGCGCGCTGAGCAGGCCGCGGGCGTCGACCCGCACCGTGCGCCGGTCGACGTCGTGCACCTGCGCCGGCCGGGGCTCGGCGAACACCCGGGCCGGCGCCGGGGGCGGGATACTGCCCGGCCAGGGCAGCCTGGGGTCGCGACCCGAGGCCCGGCGCTCGCCCCCCGGGCTCAGCGAC
>CAXTVE010000190.1:0-6454 GCA_964247485.1 uncultured Propionibacteriaceae bacterium | reverse complement strand
GCCCGGAGCCGGGCCGGGACGGCGTACGCGGACCGGAGGGCACCGCTCAGCCCTTGAAGCGCGGGAAGGCCGACGCCCCGGCGTAGCGAGCGGCGTCGTCGAGGTCCTCCTCGATCCGCAGCAGCTGGTTGTACTTCGCCACCCGGTCCGTACGCGCCGGGGCGCCGGACTTGATCTGCCCGCAGTTGGTGGCCACGGCGAGGTCGGCGATCGTGGTGTCCTCGGTCTCGCCCGAGCGGTGGCTCATCATGCAGGCGAAGCCGGCCCGGTGGGCCAGGTTCACCGCGTCCAGGGTCTCGGTCAGCGAGCCGATCTGGTTGACCTTGACCAGCAGCGCACTGGCGGCGCGCTCGTCGATGCCGCGCTGCAGCCGGGTCACGTTGGTCACGAACAGATCGTCACCCACCACCTGCACGCGGTCCCCGACCCGGGTCATCAGCGTGCTCCAGCTGCTCCAGTCGTCCTCGGCCAGCGGGTCCTCGATCGACACGATCGGGAAGTCGGCGAACCAGCCCTCGTAGACCGCGATCATCTCCTCCCCCGACTTAGGCTGTCCCTCCCAGGTGTAGACCCCGTCGGCGAAGAACTCCGAGGCCGCCACGTCGAGCGCCAGTCCGATATCGGTGCCGAGCTTCAGCCCGGCGGCCTCCACCGCAGTGGAGATCAGCTCGAGCGCGGCCCGGTTGGCCGGCAGGTTGGGCGCGAAACCGCCCTCGTCGCCCAGCCCGGTGGACAGGCCCTGCTTCTTGAGCACCGACTTGAGGGCGTGGTAGACGCCGGCCCCCTGCTCGACCGCCTCCCGGAAGGTCGACGCCCCGATCGGGGCGATCATGAACTCCTGGACGTCGACGTCGGAGTCGGCGTGGGCCCCGCCGTTGACGATGTTCATCATCGGCACGGGCAGCAGGTGCGCGTTCGGGCCGCCGACGTAGCGGTAGAGCGGCAGATCGGCGGAGTGCGCCGCGGCGTGCGCGACCGCCAGGGAGACGCCGAGGATGGCGTTGGCGCCGATCTTGCTCTTGTTGTCGGTCCCGTCCAGGTCGAGCATGGCCTGGTCGACCAGCCGCTGCTCGCTCGCCTCGTAACCCACCAGCTCCGGGCCGAGCTGGTCGATCACGCCGAGCACGGCCTTGGTGACGCCCTTGCCGCCGTAGCGGCTCTCGCCGTCGCGCAGCTCCACCGCCTCGAACGCCCCCGTGGATGCCCCCGACGGAACGGCCGCCCGCCCCTCCGACCCGTCGTCGAGGATGACCTCGACCTCGACCGTGGGGTTGCCGCGGGAGTCGAGGATCTCGCGGGCGCCGACAAACTCGATACTGGCCACCTGGGGTCACGCCTTTCGCCGAGTGCGTTGCAGTGTCCACCGCAGACTATCGGCGCAGGTGCCGCTCGCCGATCAGGCGGGGCGGGTGCGTCCCCGGCCAACCACTCACGACGGCGGCGGGGGCCGCCGGCCGTTCAGGGCCGCCGCGACGTTCACTCCGATGATTCCCGCCCACGAGATCAGCACCCCGATGAGCCCGGGATCGACCAGGGCCCCGCTGATCGCGGTGATCGGGATGCCCGCGCCCACCGACACGATGCCGAGCACGAACCGCTGGTGCCGCGACTCCTTCTCGGCCTTGACGGCCGCCGTGGCCGTGTCCGCGTCGCGGCGCAGGTCGCTGGCCCGCATCAGAGCCAGCTGGTTGACCCGGTCGAGCAGCCCGGCGGCGATCGCCTCCTCGTACTCCAGCCCCAGCTCCCGACGGGCGGCCAGGGCGGCCTCGACATCGCGGCGGGTCTCGTCGTCGGGGTTCGCCATACCGCTACACCCTAGGGCTCAGGACCCGGCAGACGACAGCGCCTGTTCGGCCGCCACGACCTCGCGCTCGAGCCCGCGTACGGCGTCCCGGAGGGCCTGGTCCGGATCGATCCCCGCCGCCTGGGCCCGGGCGGCCAGGGCCAGCACCGCCGACCCCACCTGCTCAGCGGTGACGGGCTCGTCGGGCAGGTCGACGCCGACGCGGCGGGACCGGGCTCGGCTGATGATCTTGTTCGCCCGGGCCAGGGCCGACAGCTGCTCGGGGATCCCGTCCAGCACCGAGGTCCGCCCCTTCTCGACGGCCTTGCGCTGCTCCCAGCTGGCGTTCAGGTCGTCCGGCACCTCGCCGGCGGCAAAGACGTAGGGGTGCCGGGCGACCAGCTTGTCGGCGATCCCGCGCGCGACGTCCTCCAGCCCGAACCCGTCCGGCCGCTCGCCGGCGAGCTCGGCGTGGAAGACGACCTGCAGCAGCAGGTCGCCGAGCTCCTCGCGCAGCAGCACGGCGTCGTCGGTCTCGATGGCCTCGACCGTCTCGGCGGTCTCCTCGATCAGGTACTGCACCAGGGAGCGGTGGGTCTGCTGGGCATCCCAGGGGCAACCGGAGCGGAGCCGGGTCATCACCGCCACCAGGCGCTCCACCTCGGGCAGCGACACCGTCGCGGCGCCGGTCAGGGTTGCTCGACGGGGAGGGCCGCCGGAGTGGACAGCGAGCCCGTCTGCTCCGCCGAGGTGATGGTCTGATCCTCGGGGTTCAGCACTCCGAACCGTGGGTTGAGCGTGACCGGCGTCGCCCGGACGGCGTTCAGGTAGGCCTCCGCGCCGACCTTCTTGGCCACGATCTGCTGGTCGGCCACGTCGTAGGCCAGCGGTCGCGCCTCGGGCACGTCGAGCAGCTCGGCCAGGTCGCTGGTCCGCAGCAGGGCGTCGCGCTCGCCGTCGGTGACCGAGATCCGCTTCGCCGCGGCGATCTGCTCGGCCAGCACCCCCTGGATCAGGACGTTGACCACGCCGTCCCGGCTGACCTGCCGGCCGTCGGCGAGGGTCGACTCGACCCCCGTGACCGCCTGGTCCAGCTGCCGCTCGGTGATCCGGTCGTCCCCGACGTACGCGACCACGCCCGGCTCGGCGTTCGCGCACCCCGCGAGCGCCACCATGGCGGCCGCCGCTGTCAGGGCGCCACCGACCCTGCGCCAAGCCACCATCTGTGCCATCCCATCCCTAGACCGTCTCCCGGGCGATCTTAGCGACCTCGTCGGTGCTCAGGACCTGCTCGATCACCGTGGAGCACCAGGCCAGCAGCTCCCGATCGACGACCGGCGGGCCGCCCACGGTGGCGCTCAGCGGCCGCGGCACCAGCACATAGCCCGCCGCCTCCTTGATCACGCTGCGCGGGTAGAGCCGCAGCAGCCGCATCTTCCTCGAGTCGAGCAACGAGGTCGGTCCGAAGCGCATGAACGTCCCGGAGGTGACGATCTCCGACAGCCCGGCGGCCCGGGCCAGCAGCCGGAACCTGGCCACGGCCAGCAGGTTCCGCACCGGCTCGGGCGGCTCGCCGTAGCGGTCGTGCAGCTCCGCCTCGACGCCCTTCACGTCGGCCTCGCTCCGGACCTCGGCCAGCCGCTTGTACATCTCCAGCCGCAGCCGCTCCGACTCCACGTAGTCCCCCGGCAGGTGCGCGTCCACCGGGAGCTCGATCCGCACCTCCGGCTCCGGCTCGGTGTCGGTGCCGCGGTACTCCGCCACCGCCTCCCCCACCAGCCGGATGTAGAGGTCGAAGCCGACGTCGGCGATGTGCCCGGACTGCTCGCCGCCCAGCATGTTGCCGGCGCCCCGGATCTCCAGGTCCTTCATCGCGACCTGCATGCCGGCGCCGAGGTCGGTGTGCGCGGCGATGGTGGCCAGCCGGTCGTGGGCGGTCTCGGTCAGCGGCTTGTCCGGCGGGTAGAGGAAGTACGCGTACCCCCGCTCCCGGCCCCGGCCGACCCGGCCGCGGAGCTGGTGCAGCTGGGACAGGCCCATCAGGTCGGCCCGCTCGATCAGCAGGGTGTTGGCCGTCGAGATGTCCAGCCCGGCCTCGACGATCGTGGTGCAGACCAGCACGTCGGCCCGGCGCTCCCAGAAGTCGACCATCACCTGCTCCAGGCGCTGCTCCCCCATCTGCCCGTGCGCGGTCGCCACCTTGGCCTCCGGCACCAGCTCGGCGATCCGCCGCGCCACCTTGTCGATGCTCTGCACCCGGTTGTGCACGTAGAAGACCTGGCCCTCGCGCAGCAGCTCGCGGCGGATCGCGGCCGTCACCTGGGCCTCGTCGTACGGTCCGGCGAAGGTCAGCACCGGGTGCCGCTCCTCCGGCGGGGTGGCGATGGTGCTCATCTCGCGGATGCCGGTGATCGCCATCTCCAGGGTCCGTGGGATCGGTGTGGCCGACATCGCCAGCACGTCGACCGCGGTGCGCAGCCGCTTCAGCTGCTCCTTGTGCTCGACCCCGAAGCGCTGCTCCTCGTCGATGATGACCAGACCCAGGTCCTTGAACGTCATCTCCGGGCCGAGCAGCCGGTGGGTGCCCACCACGACGTCGACCTTGCCGTCGGCCAGCCCCTCCAGGGTGGCCCGGATCTCGGCGTCGGTCTGGAAGCGCGACATCGGCGCGACGTTGATGGGAAAGCCGGCGTAGCGGTCGGCGAAGGTGGCGTAGTGCTGCTGGACGAGCAGGGTGGTCGGCACCAGGATGGCGACCTGCTTGCCGTCCTGCACCGCCTTGAAGGCGGCCCGGACCGCGATCTCGGTCTTGCCGTAGCCGACGTCGCCGCAGATCAGCCGGTCCATCGGCACGACCTGCTCCATGTCCCGCTTGACCTCGTCGACCGCGGCGAGCTGATCGGGGGTCTCCACGAAGCTGAACGCGTCCTCCAGCTCGCGCTGCCAGGTGGTGTCGGGCCCGAACGCGTGGCCCCGGGTGGCCTGGCGCGCCGCGTACAGCTTGATCAGCTCGCCGGCGATCTCGCGGACCGCCTTGCGGGCGCGGCCCTTGCGCTTGGCCCAGTCGGCGCCGCCCATCTTGTCCAGGGTGGGGTTCTCCCCGCCGACGTAGCGGGTCACCTGGTCGAGTGCGTCCATCGGCACGTAGAGCCGGTCGCCGGGCTGGCCGCGCTTGGACGGCGCGTACTCGATCACCAGGTACTCCCGGGTGGCCCCGGCCACCGTGCGCTGCACCATCTCCCGGTAGCGGCCGACCCCGTGCTGGCCGTGCACCACCGGGTCGCCGGGCGAAAGCTCCAGCGGGTCGATCTGGTTCTTGCGGCGGGCCGGCATCCGGCGGGCGGCCTTGTCCGCGGAGCGTTGCCCGGACAGGTCAGCGGCGGTGAACACCGCCAGCTTGATCGCGTCGGCGACGAAGCCGTGGGTCAGGCCGCCGGTGACCACCGTGCCGATCCCGGTCTCGGGCGGGGCGGCCAGCTCGGCCACGCTCCGGACCGGCAGGTCGTGCTCGGTGAGCACCTCGGCGAGGCGGGTGCTCAGGCCCTGGCCCTCGGCCATCAGCACCACCCGCCAGCCGTCGCGAATGCGCTTGGCGATGTCGTTGACGGCCGACTCCGTGTCTCCGCGGTAGGTCTCGCCGGCGTGGCCGGCGATGCTCCGCGACTCCACCCCGACCCCGCTGACGGCCATGCTGAGGTCGACCACCTCACCGTCCTCGGTGCGGGTCGGAGCGGAGTCGTCGGTCGGCGGGCCGGCGCTGAAGGGCGACAGGGTCCACCAGGCCAGGCCCCGGGCGAGCGCGGCGGCGCGTACGTCGGCGAGGGGTCGGTAGGACGAGGCCCCCAGGTCAATCGGGGCCTGGCCGCCCCCGGCCGCGGCCGCCCCGGAGGCCGTCAGGAACAACAAGCTGGTGTTTACCACAAAGAAAGCCCCGCCGCCGCCCCCCGCGGGGTCGCCGCCCACCCCCTGGGTGTCGACCGGTAGCAGCTCGACGAGCAGCTCCATCCCGTCGACCAGGGCCGGGGACAGCGCCTCCATGCCGTCCACCGCGTGCCCCTGGGCGATCTTGTCCAGCATCTCGATCAGCTCGGGATGCTCCTGGGACAGCGCGAACGCGCGCCGGCGTACGTCGTCGGTCAGCAGCAGCTCCCGGCAGGGCGAGGCCACGATCTCGGCCCGGGTGTCCGGACCGGAACGCTGGTCGGCCACCGAGAAGTAGCGGATCTCCTCCACCGTGTCGCCGAAGAAGTCGACCCGGAGCGGGTGCTCCTCGGTGGGCGGGAAGACGTCGAGGATCCCGCCGCGGACGGCGAACTCACCGCGCCGCTCGACCAGATCGACCCGCACGTACGCCGCCCCGACCAGGGCGGCGGCCAGCTCGCCGAGGTCGAAGTCCTCCCCGACCGCCAGCCGGACCGGCCGGATCTCGCCCAGCCCCTTGACCTGCGGCTGCAGCACGCTGCGGACCGGGGCGACGATGACGCGGGGCGGGGGCAGCTCGTCGTTCCCGGTCAGCCGGTGGAGCACGGCCAGCCGGCGGCCGACGGTGTCCGACCGCGGGCTGAGCCGCTCGTGCGGCAGCGTCTCCCAGGCCGGGTAGTAGGCGACCGAGTCCGGGGGCAGCAGGTCCTCGAGCGCACCCAGAGCGCCTTCAACTCCTGAGTCGCGGTG
>CAXTVE010000189.1:0-6500 GCA_964247485.1 uncultured Propionibacteriaceae bacterium | reverse complement strand
GGGGGGCGGGGACGGGCCCCGCCCCGGGGGGGGCGGCCCCCGGCCCCCCGAGGGCCAGAACTTCATGGACACGATGGAGGAGCGCGGGCGTCGCCGGCGCGACGAGGGTTTCTGACCCGCTCGCTTAGCCAACCGCTCCGCCCGGACGTTCCGCGTCGCAACCATCCGCCCTCGCAGGCTCGGGCTCCCGCCAGACCCATCCACGCTCCGCCGAACCTCCGGGCGGAGCGATGGGCGTTGCCCCGTCAGCCCTCGCGCTTATCAGTCCCTCTGTTGCGGCGCAGCCACAGGGAGCGCGGGAGCAGCACGGCGAGGGCTCGGCGGACGGGGCCGCGGGGGCTGGCCAGGCCGCGACGGATATCGGTGGTGACCGCCGGCAGGGTCCGGGTGGCGTCGTCGTCGGTGAAGGTCCGGGCGTAGCGGGCCCGCTCGACCAGGGTCGCGACCCGGGCCATCGACGCGGCGTCCTCGCCCTCCAGTCGGGTGGACATCTCCTGCCCGATCGCGCGCGGGGACCCGGCGGGCCACGAACCGCCGTGATCGACCACCGTGTCGCGGATCTCGGCCCAGGCGCTCTCCACCTGTTCCTCGGCCGCCCCCTCGCCGCTCAGCCGGGACGTCCGCCGCCGGACGCGGATGGTGGCGGGAGCAGCCAGGATGAGCAGCGCGACCAGCCCCCCGCCCGACCAGAGCGCGGGGCGGACCCAGTTGGCTCCGGCGGTACCGCCGTCGCTGACCGGTCCCTCGTTCGGGACGTCGCGGGCACTGGCGGACGCCGACGGGCCGCTCGATGCGCTGGCCGACGGTTCCGCGCTCGGACCGTCGGTGGGACTGTCGTCTGGCTGCCGGGTCCACGCCGGCGCCTCACCGGTCTGGACCGAGGGCGTCGGCTCGAACCGCACCCAGCCCCAGCCCGAGAAGTAGAGCTCCGGCCAGGCGTGCATCTTCTTGATGGAGACCTGCCAGGAGTTGCCGGTCCGCTGGCCGGGCAGGAAGCCGACCGAGACCCGGGTGGGGATGCCCTCCAGCCGGGCCATCACCGCCATCGCCGCCGCGAACTGCTCGCAGTAACCCTGCCGGTCCTCCAGCAGGAAGTTCTCCAGCGCCTGGTAACCGTTGCCCGGGCGCGGGTCGACGCTGTAGGTGAACCGGTCGCTGCGCAGGAAGCTCTGGATGGCGGCCGCCTTCTCCGCCGGCGTCTCGGCCTCCGCCTTCGCCACCACGTCGTCGGTCAGTCGGCGCAGACTGTCCGGCAGGTCCTCGGGCACCTCGAGCGTGGTCTCGGCGTTGCTGGGCGTCCCGATCCCGGCCGTGGCCAGGTCCTCGGCGGTCGGCTCGATGTCCACGCTCTCCACCGAGTAGTCGAGGCCCCGCAGGTCCTCCGTCTCGTCGTCACCATTGATCACGGTGAGCGAATCGGGGTCGAAGCGCCAGTCGCCGGACACGTCGTAGCTGCGCGGCGCGTAGGGCAGCGGCAGGTACTGCGAGCCGAAGTCCAGCACCTTGATCTCGGTCCGCCGGGGCTCGCTCGCCGCACCCAGCCCAGGGACGGGGGGCAGCGTGTCACCCGACTCGAGATCGATCTTCACGCTGCTCCAGCCGGCCTCGGAGAACTTCGGCAGTGACGCCATCCGCAGGTAGACCCCGCCGGGAACGCTGGACTGGTACTCGATCACCGTTCGGTCCCTCGGCTGGTTCAGGTTGCGGCGCAGGTCGAGGGTCGGGTCGGTGAGCTGCAGCGGTCCGCTCCCGCTGCCGGTACCGATGCCCAGACCCGGCAGGTTCAGGGTCGGCAGGGCGACCGCGAGCACGATGGACGCGAGCAGGGCCGGCGCCGCCAGGTACGCCGTCGCCCGCCAGACCACAGGGGTGGCCTCGCCGAACCCCTCGGCCGAGTCCCGGGCCAGCCCGCGGGTCCACCGGGCGGTGGTGTTGAGACCCTCGGCCAGCAGGATGCCGAGGTAGCCGACGGCGATCAGCAGGAAGTTGAGCACACCGCTGTCGTCGGCCAGGCCCAGCGCGGGCACCAGGAACAGCGTCGCCGGCGGTGCGAGGGCCCAGGCGGGCCGGGCGATGCCGCTGACCAGCAGGTCGGTCATGATGGCGATCAGCCCGATGATGGTGACGAAGATCAGCCGGACGCCGTCGTTGGGTTCCATCGGTGAGGCCTGGGTACGCATGTGCTCGATCCCGCTGCCCCACAGCTCCACGTAGTGGGCCCACCAGGGGGCCCCGCTGCCTGGGCTGGCCAGGCCCAGACCGAGCGACGCGAGTACGAACGCGCCCGTCTGAACCCCCAGCACGGTGCCGCCGCCGATGCGCAGCCGGCGCAGGACGATGCCGATGCCGACGAGCAGGCCGATCAGCAGCCAGCCGAGCACCAGGTAGCTGCCGTCGTCGGTCAACGGCTGGATCGTGATGCTGGCCAGAGCGACCGACACCAGCACCGCCACCCCGCTGCGGTCGCTCGCCCTCATGCGCTCACCGTCGACAGCTGCTGCTGCAGCGCGGACCAGGCCTCGGCCACGCCGGTGCCGCGGCGGACCTCGACCACCCGCCACTGGTTGTCCCGCAGGATCTGACCGGCCAGCTCGTGCTGGGCCTGCTGAGAAGCGCTCCCGGGGGCGTCGGCGAAGCTGTCGACGTCGAGTAGGAAGGCCAGTCCCTGCGCCCGGTTGCGACGGACCCGCAGGACGGTGTGCGCATCATCGGCGGTCATCCGGCCCAGGATCGCGACGGCCAGCTGGCCGGGCCGGTCGATCGTCGCCGACTCGACGCCGTAGTGCAGGGACGTGGTCGAGCGGGCCTTGAGGTCGGTCAGTCGGTTGACCACGAGCTCGGCCGAGGCCGAGCTGTGCTGGCCCATGGTGCCGCTGATGTGCAGCGGGCCGTCGGCCTCGTAGATCTCCACCCCGAAACCGTCGTCGAGGAAGTGGATGGCCATCGAGGCGGCCGCCGAGATGGCCCACTCGAGCGAGCTCTGCATGCCGCGGCCGGCGTGCGCCTCGACCCGGGAGTCGAGCAGCAGGCTGGCGCTCGGGTCCCAGGCCTGCTCCTCGCGGCGGACCATCAGCTCCCCCCAGCGCGCGGTCGAGCGCCAGTGGATCCGGCGTACGTCGTCGCCCTGGCGGTACTCCCGCACCAGGGCGTCATCCTGGCCGACCACACCGATCCGGTGCGGCCGGGCCTCGCCGGTGTTCCCCCCGCCGCCGATGGTGCGGATCGCCGGCAGCGGCACGACGCGTGGCGTCACCATCACCTCGGTGGTGGCGACGAACTGGCGGTCCAGGGACACCAGCCCGAACGGGTCGCTGGTGCGGACGGTCAACGGTCCGGTGGCGAAGCGCCCGCGGACCCGGCCCAGCAGCGGGTACTCCACCACGCGGCGCCAGCGCAGGTCAGCCCGGTCGACCAGGAAGCGCGGCCGGCTGCCCAGCTCACGAGGCACCGCGTCCTCCAGCAGCAGGATGCCCGCCGGCAGGCGACCCTCCTGGCTCAGCACGATCTGGCCCTTCATCGGCGACCCGAGCGGCACCTGGGCCGGCTCGACGGACCGCTCGCAGGACATCCGCAGCCGGGCCCGTGTGACCAGGATGACGGCGATCACCGGCAGCAGGGCCAACAGCAGCCCGATCCGCATCACGTCGCGCTGCCCGGCGGACTGGGCGACCAGGAGCACGATGCTCCCGGCGACCAGGAACATCCGGCCCCGCACGGTGAGCAGCCGCCAGGCGCGGGTCACTGGAGCCATCTACCTCCGATCGGGGACGTGCACCGAGGTGACCGCGTGGGCGATCACGTCGCTCACCGTCCGGCGAGCGAGCTGGGCATCGGTGGAGGGCAGCACCCGGTGGGCCAGCACCGAGACGGCCAGGGCGGCGATGTCGTCGGGGTTGACGTAGTCGCGGCCGGACAGGGCGGCGAAGGCCCGGCTGGCCCGGAGCAGCTGCAGGGTCGCCCGGGGCGACGCGCCGAGCCGCAGGTCGCGGGAGTGCCGGGTGGCGTTGACCACCTGGACCAGGTAGTGCTTGACCGCCGGACTCACGTAGACGCTCCTGACGGCCTCGATCAGCCCGCGGATCGTCCGGCCGTCGGTCACCGGCCGCAGCGCGGCGAGCGGGTCGAAGGAGCCGTGCGAGTCCAGCATGTCCAGCTCGGCGTTCGGCGTCGGGTAGCCCATCTCGATCCGGGCGGTGAAGCGGTCGCGCTGGGCCTCGGGCAGCGGGTAGGTGCCCTCCATCTCGATCGGGTTCTGGGTGGCGACCACCATGAACGGCGCCTCGAGCACGTAGGTCGTGCCGTCCACGCTGACCTGGCGCTCCTCCATCGACTCGAGCAGCGCGGACTGGGTCTTGGGCGACGCCCGGTTGATCTCGTCCCCGACCACGATGTTGGCGAAGATGCCGCCCGGCTTGAACTCGAAGTCACGGGACTCGGCGTTGAACACCGAGACCCCGGTGATGTCGGAGGGCAGCAGATCCGGGGTGAACTGGATCCGGGTCACCGTGCAGTCGATCGACCGGCCCAGGGCCTTGGCCAGCATCGTCTTACCCACCCCGGGCACGTCCTCGATCAGCAGGTGGCCCTCGGCCAGCAGCACCACCAGGGCCAGGTCGATCGAGCTGCGTTTGCCCTCGATGACGCTCTCGATGGCCTGGCGGACCCGGCCCATCACCTGCACCACGTCGCCGAGGGAGAAGTCCGAGGCGTTGGTCCGCTGGGCCTCGGTCGTCCTGTCGTAGCTGATGCTCACCGCTCCTCCGCGCTCCGTCGCCCGGTCGCCCGATCCGCCGACACGCCCTAACCCTATGTGGTTCCTCCCGGAGGTGCCGGACGCCTGGAACACGCCGATGTGGGACGGGTCGAACGAAAAGGCGGGCAAGTGGAGCGAAGTGGAGTACAGTGGCGCGAAGTGGAGAACAGCGGCACGAAAGTGGGGCGTAAGGAGAGTGGTCCGTGTTCCTCGGCACCCACACTCCGAAGCTCGACGAGAAGGGCCGTCTGATCCTTCCGGCGAAGTACCGCGACGAGCTCAGCGAGGGTCTGGTCATCACGCGCTTCCAGGAGCGCTGCCTGGCCATCTGGCCGCGAGCTGTGTTCGTCGAGGTGGCCCAGACCGTGAGGAGTGCCTCCTCCAGCCAGCAGCACGTCCGCGACTACCAGCGCATGCTCGCGTCGGGAGCCTCGGACGAGACGCCGGACAAGCAGGGCCGGGTGACGATCCCGCCGCACCTGCGGGCGTACGCCGGTCTGGAGAAGGACTGCGTCGTGGTGGGGGCCATCAACCGGGTCGAGGTCTGGGACGCCGCCGCGTGGGAGCAGTACTCCGCTGAGAAGGAGTCGGCGTTCGCCGAGCTGAACGACACCGTGTTCCCGGGCATATAGGAACGCGGCGCAGGACGACACGGGGCAACGCGTGTCGAGAGGCTTCAACCCGTAGGTCCGCTCCCTGACACACCTTCCCCGGTGCCAGGTAGGACTCCCCAGGATCTCGGGTTGAAACCCCTCGACACGGGTCGCACCGCAGGAGTACGGACCAACCGCGAAGGGTCGAGAGTGATGTCCACACGCGCTCCCGCGAGGGGGACGACCCCCTCGGCTCCCGGCGGTGCGCGCCGTGCTCCGCTGGGTCCGCGCCGGATCCGCGAGCAGGCCTGGGACGGGCTCTCGGCCGCGGCCGTGTCGCTGGGCGGCAGCGTCGCGGTCACCCTCGCCCTCGGGCTGCTGCTGCGGTGGCTCGGGTGAACCCGCCCCGCCACGTGCCGGTGATGCTGACCGAGGTCGTCGACCTGCTGGTCCCCGCGCTGACCACCGACGCCCCGGTGCTGGTCGACGCCACCCTCGGGCTCGGCGGCCACGCCGAGGCACTGCTCCGCGCCTGCCCGGAGGCACAGCTGATCGGCCTCGACCGCGACCCGCAGGCTCTGGCGCTCGCCGGCGAGCGGCTGGCCGCCTTCGCTGATCGGGTCACCTTGGTGGAGGCCGTGTACGACGAGCTGCCGGAGGTGCTGGCCCGGCTGGGCCGGCCGCGGGTCCAGGGCATCCTGCTCGACCTGGGCCTGTCCTCCCTGCAGATCGACGACCCCGAACGGGGCTTCGCGTACGCGTACGACGCCCCGCTGGACATGCGGATGGGCGGGCCCGGGATGACCGCGGCCGACGTGCTCAACACCTACTCGAGGACCGACCTCACCCGGATCCTGCGGACCTACGGCGAGGAGCGGTTCGCCGACCGCTACGCCGGACGGATCGTGGCCGAGCGGGAGCGGGCGCCGTTCACCACCTCGGGCCGGCTGGTGCAGCTGCTCGGCGACGCCACGCCTGCGGCGGCCCGCCGGACCGGGGGGCACCCGGCCAAGCGGACCTTTCAGGCGCTGCGGATCGAGGTCAACGGCGAGCTGGCCGCGCTGGAGTCGGTGCTGCCCGACGCGGTCGCCGCGCTCGCCGTGGGGGGCCGGATCGCCGTCCTGGCCTACCACTCGCTGGAGGACCGCATCGTC
>CAXTVE010000188.1:0-6546 GCA_964247485.1 uncultured Propionibacteriaceae bacterium | reverse complement strand
GCCTCGCGCCCGCCTGGCTCGCCCTGCTCGTCGCGCCCGTCGCGGGGGGCGCCCGGGGGGCGCGGGGGGAGCGCAGCGGCACCCGTGCCTTCCACCGGGCCCACGCGGTGCGGACCGGGCTCGCCGCGGCCGGGGCCGCCGGGTTGCCCGCGACCCGGCACGACCTCAGCCGGGCCACCGGGGCCCTGCGGGAGGTCCGGGCCGACCTGCTCGGTGAAACCGGCGACCAAGCCCTCGCCGAGACCTCGGTGCGGGTGCTGCCCACGAACGGGTGGAACCAGTGCGCCTACGAGGCCGCGGGCACGGCGGCGCGGGCCACGACCGGGCAGCCCACTGCGATCACGGTGGCGGTCCCGCCGTCGGTTCGCGAGATCACGACTGGCCCCGCCGACCACGGCGCCGACAGCCTGGAGTGGTCGGTCGCCACCGCGGTGGCGACCGTGACCGGACGGGCCGCCGACGCGCTCATCGACCTCGTCGCCGTCACGGACCGCGCCGACGGCGCCGAAGTCCGCGTCGACACCCGCGACGGGTCCGGTCGGGCGACGGTCGTCGCGCCGCTGGACCACCCCACCCGACGGGCCACGCCGGACCAGCTCGGGGTCAAGTGGCAGCTGGCCGATCCGGCCGGCCGGCTCGACGCCCTGGCGGACCTGCTCGGGTCCCCGACCGCAACGGAGGAGCTCAGATGATCGTGCGCAGTGTCGAGGCGATCCCGGTCGCCTACCCGGAACCGAACGACGGCGGCGGCACCACGCGCCACCTCTGCCTGGTCCGGCTGACCACCGACGACGGGGTCGTGGGCTGGGGCGAGTCGATCACCCAGTGGCCGGAGGCGTCCCGCGCGACCCGAGAGATCATCCACGGCCTGGCGCCGCTGGTGGTCGGCCGGTCGGTGGTCGACCTCGGATCGCTGTGGCGGGCCATGGTGGACCACACCTGGTGGTACGGCTGGCGGGGCGGGATCGCGGCGAACGCGGTCGCGGCCATCGATCTCGCACTGTGGGACGCCAAGGGCCGCACGCTGGGGTGCAGCGTGCTGGACCTGCTCGGCGGGCCGGTCCACGACCGGCTGCCGGCGATCGCCTCCTGCCACGCCTTCAAACCCGACCTGGACGAGATGACCGAGGAGATGGGCAGCTGGGTCGCCGGCGGCCTGCAGGGGGTCAAGGTCGGGTTCGGCAAGCGGGGCGAGGCCCGGCTGGGCTACGAGCACGACCGCGACGTGGCCTTCGTGACCCGGCTGCGGCGGGCGATCGGCCCCGATGCGGGCCTGATGGTCGACCTCGGCGTGGCCGTCTACTGGGATGCGGCGACGGCGATCCGGCGGGTGCACGCGTTCGAGGAGCACGGGCTGACCTGGATCGAGGAGCCGCTCGGCCCGTGGGACCCCGAGGGCTACGCGCGGCTGCGCGCCGCAGTCAGCACCGCGCTGGCCTGGGGGGAGCGCGAGTGGGACCAGCGGGGCTACGAGGAGGTGCTGGCCACCGGCTGCGTCGACGTGATCGGCGTCGACCCCGGCCGGGTCCTCGGTCTGACCGGCTTCCGGCAGGTCGCGGCGCGGGTCGAGGCCCACCGGCGCCAGCTCAACGCCCACGCCTGGTCCAGCGCCATCGTGACCGCGGCCAGCCTCGCGGGCTCGTTCGCCAGCCCGGCCGCGAAGGTCTTCGAGGTCAAGCCGCTGCCCAACCCTATGCAGGACGAGCTGGTCACCGAGCCGCTGCGGCCGGTCGACGGCTGGATGCTCCCGCCGCGGGGACCGGGCCTGGGCATCAAGGTCCGGGCCGAGGTCGTCGACCGCTATCGGCTGGACCGTAGCTGAGCCGGACGTTGACAACCCGAGACTGGGTGATCAATCTTGGAATCGTTTCTACGAGAGGGTGCCGATGCCGAAGATGAGGATGGGGCAGGCCATTGTGGCCGCCCTGGAGGACGAGATGGAAGCGGACGAGACCGTGCTGCTGCTCGGGGAGGACGTCGGGGCCGCCGGCGGGGTCTTTAAGACCTCCGCCGGGCTGCTGGAACGCTTCGGGCCGCAGCGCGTCCGCGACACCCCGATCGCCGAGATGGGATTCCTCGGGGCTGCGGTCGGCGTGGCCGCCGCCGGCTTCCGTCCCGTCGCCGAGATCATGTTCGCGGAGTTCCTCGGCGTGGCCATGGACCAGGTGGTGACCGAGGCGGCCAAGCTGCGCTACCTGTCGCGGGGCGAGTTCGGGGTCCCGCTGGTCGTCCGCGCCTCATCCGGTCCCGGCCTGGGCTTCGGCGCCCAGCACTCCCAGACCCTGGAGACCTGGTTCACCAGCACCCCGGGCCTGAAGGTCGTGGTCGCCTCCGGCGCCGCCAGCGCGTACGGCCTGCTTCGGGCGGCCATCCGCGACGACGACCCGGTCGTGTTCTTCGAGCCGCGGGCCCTGTACGGGCAGCGCGAGGAGGTCGACCGAGACGCCCCGCTGCCCGCCCTGGGCCGGCTCCGCACGCTGCGCGAGGGGTCCTCGGTCACCGTGCTGGCCCTGGGTCAGATGGTGCCCACCGCGCTGGCGGCTGTGGCCGCGGCCGAGCTGGACGCCGAGGTCCTCGACCTGGCCACCGTGCTGCCGTGGGACCTGGCGGGGGTGCTGGTGTCGGTCGAGCGCACCGGCCGGCTCGTCACGGTCGAGGCCAACCCCTACACCGGCGGCTGGGGCGCCCAGGTGGCTGCGGAGATCAGCACCCGGGCGTTCGGGCGGCTGCGGGCGCCGGTCTGCCGGATCACCTGCCCGGACGTGCCGGTCCCGTACGCCGCGGACCTCGAGTCGCGCTATGTCCCCAGCGCGGACTACGTCGCCGCTCAGATCACGGCCCTGGTCCAGACTGACCGAATGCCCGAGCCTTGGTGGGAGGGGGTGGGCGCCAGTGTCTGAGCCCACTCCCCTGGCCCGTCGCTCTGCGCTGGCGGAGCCTGTCGAGCGGCTTCGTCGGATGGTGGAGATCCGCCACACCGAGGACCTGATCAAGGGCCTGTTCGCCGACGGCCTGGTCGCCGGGTCCACCCACACCTGCCAGGGCCAGGAGGCGGTGTGCGTCGGGCTGGCCGCGGCCCTGAGGCCCACCGACCTGGTCAGCTGCACCTACCGGGGCCACGGGCACGCGATGGCGCTGGGCATGGACCCCGCGGAGGTCGTGGCCGAAATCCTTGGGCGGGTCGACGGCTGCGTAGGCGGCCTGGGCGGCTCAATGCACCTGTGCAGCCGGTCGATCGGCCTGCTGCCGACCATGGCCATCGTCGGGGCCGGCATCCCGATCGCGGCGGGCGCCGCCTGGGCCGCCCAGCTCCGCGGCGGCGACGATGTCGCCGTCGCCGTCTTCGGTGACGGCACCAGCAACATCGGCGCCTTCCACGAAGGGCTCAATCTGGCTGCGGTATGGCGGCTGCCAGTGGTCTTCGTCTGCGAGAACAACCTCTACGGCGAGTACAGCCCGCTGGCCTCGACCACAGCCGTGAAGGACCTGGCGGAACGGGCGGCCGGGTACGCGATGCCGGGTGAGGTGGTCGACGGCCAGGACCTGGATGCCGTGCTGGGGGCCGTTGGCACCGCGGTCGGCCGGGCCCGGTCCGGGGGCGGCCCCACCCTGCTGGAGATGAAGACCTACCGCTACAGCGGGCACTCCCGCTCCGACCCGGCCAGCTACCGACCCGAGGGCGAGCTGGAGCTGTGGCTGGCCCGGGACCCGATCGAGATCTACGCCGAACGGCTGCAGGCCCAGGGCGTACTGGCGTCCGATGGTCTCGACCGGCTGACCGAGGAGGTCAGCGCGTCGGTGGCCGAGGCCGCCGAGCGGGCCAAGGCCAGCCCCGAGCCGACCGAGCAGGCCATGTTCACCCACATCTACGCATCCTGAGGAGACCCGGTGAGGACCAAAGTTCGACTGCCCAAGCTGGCCGAGACCACGGACGTGATCGTGGTCTCGGAGTGGCTCGTCGCGGTGGGTGACCCGGTCACCGAGGGTCAGGCCATCGCGGCCATGGAGACCGACAAGGCGGTGGTCGAGATGGTGAGTCCCGTCGCCGGCACCGTGGTGGAGATCCTGGTGGCGGCGCAGGACGAGGTCACCACCGGTGATCGCGTCTGCGTGGTGGAGCACTAGGTGGGTCCCGGATGGGCCTGGTGTCGGCGGGGAGGGCGGTGCCGCGATGCCCCGGCCGACCTGAACCACCTCGCCGCAAGTCTTGACGTGCCGCACCCACCGCGATAACTTTATGGAAACGTTACCACCCCCCGGCGAGCGACGAACAGCGAGGCCAGGCCATGTCGCAGATCGAAAGAATCGAAACGATTCCACTGCGGGTGCCGCTGCAGCACCTCTACCAGGGCAGCTACTACAAGATGCGGAACCGCTGCACCATCATCACCACGGTGCACACGGCCGACGGCAGCTTCGGCACGGCGTACAACGCCGACTCCGACGAGGAGCAGGACGAGATCCTGGCGATCCTGCACGAGGAGATCGCGCCCCTGGTCATCGGCCTGGACGTGATGGCCACCGAGCGGGTGTGGGAGGCGATGCTCCCCGTCACGTTCGACCAGCTCCGCGACCGGCGGCTCGCCATGCAGGCCATCGCGTGCATCGACACCGCCGTCTGGGACTGCGTCGGCCGGCGGCTCGGCGAACCGCTCTGGCGGCTATGGGGTGGCTACCGCAGCCGGATCCCCATGATCGGCATCGGCGGCTACTACGGCTCCAGCGAGGCCGACATCGCGAAGGACATGGCCTTCTTCGCCGAGGAGCACGGCATGGTGGGGATGAAGTTCAAGATCGGCGGCAAGCCGCCGGAGGAGGACGTCGCCCGCCTGGTGCACGCTCGCAGCTTCGTCGGCGACGACTTCGTCTTCGTGGTCGACGCCAACCAGGGCTACACGGTCCGCGAAGCGCTCGCGTTCCTGGCCAAGCTGCCCGAGGGGCTGGAACTGCGCTGGTTCGAGGAGCCGACCCGCTGGCACTCCGACCTGGCCGGGCTGCGCGACGTCCGACTTAAGGGCAACGTCCGGGTGGCGGCCGGGCAGAGCGAGATCTCCCGGGTGGGCATGCGCGCCATGATCACCAGCGGGGCCATCGACGTGTGCAACTTCGACGCCTCGTGGGGCGGCGGGCCCACGGAGTGGCGCCGGGTGGCCGCCCTGGCCCTGACCTACGACGTGGAGCTGGGGCACCACGAGGAGGGCCAGTTGTCGGCCCATCTGCTCGCCTCGGTGCCCAACGGCACCTTTGTCGAGGCCTTCACCCCGCAGCGCGACCCGATCTTCTGGGAGCTCGTGACCAATCGCAAGCCCCTGGAGGACGGCTGCCTGGTGCTGCCGGAGGAACCCGGCCTCGGCTGGGAGCTGGACACCGAATTCATCGACCGCTTCCGGGTCGACCGCCAGGCCTGAAGGAGGTCGAGCTGATGGCGAAGGCACCCTGGATCGACACCCACGTGCACTTCTGGGACCTCAAGCACCCTGAGCTGCGCTACGGCTGGCTCGCCCCGGAGGCGGTACACCCGATCCTGGGCAACATCGACGCGATCAAGTCGGTGCGCTACGACGCCTCGGCCCTGTGGTCCGAGGCCCGGTTCACCGGCCTGGCCGGCCTGGTCCACGTGCAGGCCGCCGTCGGGACACCCGACCCGGTCCAGGAGACGGAGTGGGTGACCGAGATGGCCACGACCGCCCCGGTGCCCATGGCGATCGTCGCCGCGCAGGACCTCACTGCCCGCGATGCGGCCGAGCAGCTCGACCGGCATGCCGCCGCGTCGCCGCTGCTGCGGGGCATCCGGGACTTCGGCACCGGGGACTTCCTCCGCGACCCTGCGTTCGACGCCGGCGTCGGGCTCCTCGCCGCCCGCGGGCTGGTGCTCGACCTGGACTGCGCCTGGCCGGACATGGTCAAGGCCCGCGACCTGGCCGGTCGGCACGAGGACACCCCGATCGTGCTGGAGCACATCGGCTACCCGCGCGACCCCCACGACCCGGACTACTTCGCGAGCTGGCGGACCGGGATCCAGGCGCTGGCGCAGGCTCCTAACGTGATCTGCAAGATCTCCGGGCTGGGCATGAACCGCACGGGCTGGACCGTCGAGGTGCTGAGGCCCTGGGTGGAGCACTGCGTGGACACCTTCGGTCCGGACCGCTGCCTACTCGGCAGCAACTGGCCGGTCGACCGGCTGTGGGGGTCCTACGACGCCTACGTCGACGCGTACGACGTCCTGCTGGCGAGCTGTTCCGCGGCCGAGCAGACGGCCATCCGGCTCGGCAACGCCCGCCGGGCCTATCGCTGGCCCGATCAGCCGCTCCGGCCGGGCGGCGCCGCCGCCGGCTGAGGTCGGTCGGCGACCGTCCCCGCCCGCTCGAGGATCCGTCGCGCCCGCTCCACCACGGGCCGGTCGACCATCTGGCCCGCCACCCGGGTGGCGGACTGGCCGGCCTGCACCACCGACCGGGCCCAAGAGATCTCCGTGGCCGTCGGGAGGAAGGCTCGGCGTACGGGCTCGAGCTGGGCCGGGTGGATGCACAGCCGGCCACCGAAGCC
>CAXTVE010000187.1:3747-6555 GCA_964247485.1 uncultured Propionibacteriaceae bacterium | reverse complement strand
ACCGATGACCAATTCTAACGCCCATCTCGGCCCAGCGGCGCCGAGGCGTCCCGGTGCGAGAATGGCCAGATGCGATTCCTCGGCTCGCCGCCCGCGCACGACCTGACCTACTCCGAGGTGTTCATGGTGCCCGGGCGCTTCGCGGTGAGCTCGCGGCTTGACGTCGATCTGGCCAGCACCGACGGGATCGGCACCACGCTGCCGCTGGTGGTGGCGAACATGACCGCCATCTCGGGCCGCCGGATGGCCGAGACGGTGGCCCGGCGCGGCGGCATCGCGATCATCCCCCAGGACATCCCCACCACGGTGGTGGCCGGGGTGGTGGCCAAGGTGAAGGCGTCGCACCCGCTCTACGACACCCCGGTCCGGGTCGCGGAGCACACCACCGTCGGCGAGACCCTGTCGCTGCTGCCCAAACGGGCCCACGGGCTGGCCGTCGTGGTCGAGGACGACAAGCCCCTCGGCACCGTGAGCGAGCGCGACACCGTCGGCGTGGACCGGTTCGCCCAGGCCCACGAGGTGATGTCGTCGGACCTGCTGACCGTCGACGCCGACACCTCCCCGGTCGAGATCTTCGACGCCCTCACCCGGCGCCACCTGACCGCGGCGCTGGTGCTGGACGGCGAGCGGCTGGTCGGGGTGATGACCCTCAAGCACGCACTGCGCTCCACCCTCTACCGGCCGGCCGTGGATGCGGAGGGGCGCCTGCTGGTCGGCGCCGCGGTCGGCATCAACGGTGACGTCGCCGGGCGGGCCGAGGCGCTACTCGCCGGGGGGATCGACGTGCTGGTGGTCGATACGGCGCACGGGCACCAGGACAAGATGCTGCAGGCCCTCAGGTCCGTCCGTGACGTGCGCGACCGACTGGCCGACGCCACCGGCCGACCCGTCCCGCTGGTCGCCGGCAACGTGGTCACGGCCGACGGGGTCACCGACCTGATCGCCGCGGGTGCTGACGTGGTCAAGGTCGGGGTGGGCCCGGGGGCCATGTGCACCACCCGGATGATGACCGGCGTCGGCCGGCCGCAGTTCAGCGCGGTGCTGGAGTGCGCGGCGGCGGCCCGGGCGGCCGGCAAGGCGATCTGGGCCGACGGCGGGGTCAAGCACCCCCGCGACGTCGCGCTCGCCCTCGCCGCCGGGGCGGGCAGCGTGATGATCGGCTCCTGGTTCGCCGGGACTTACGAGAGCACCGGCAACCTGATGACCGACGCGGACGGCCGGGCGTACAAGGAGTCCTACGGGATGGCCTCGGCCCGTGCCGTCAAGATGCGGACACGAGAGGCCAGCGGATTCGACCGGGCCCGAGCCGCGCTGTTCGAGGAGGGCATCTCGACCGGCCGGATGTACCTCGACCCCGACCGGCCCAGCGTGGAGGACCTGATCGACTCGATCGTGGCCGGGGTGCGCAGCAGCTGCACGTACGCCGGGGCGACCTCCCTGGAGGAGTTCCACGAGTACGCCGTGGTCGGCGTGCAGTCCAACTCCGGCTACGACGAGGGCAGACCTGTTCATTCCTCCTGGTCTTGACGGCTTGCGCCCTGTATGCCTGAGGATGTGTCCCCGGCGAGCGTCGGGTAGGGAGGCGCGCGGCTCTGTCGGGACGACCAAGCACGAACGGCCGAGTTCAGGAGAGGGAACTCGCGAACCCACGGACGCGTACGCCGGGTTCACCCTCCAGCACGCTGACCTCGATCAGGCTGGGCCGGCCCATCTCGGCCCCCTGGCGGATGGTGAACGCGGCCGTGTGCCCGATGAGTCCGAGATCACGCAGGTAACCGCCGAACGCCGCCGCGGCCGCACCGGTGGCCGGGTCCTCCACCACACCACCGGGAGGGAAGGGGTTACGGGCGTAGTACTTCCGCCTGGACTTGGGCCAGACCAGCTGGAGCGTCACCAGGGCGTGCTCGGACATGATCTCGGCCAGCGCGTCGAAGTCGTAGTCGAGCTCGAGCAGCCGCTGGTGGGTCCGGACGACCAGGACCAGATGCTCGGCGCCGGCGTTGGCCAGCCGGGGCGGATAGTGGGGGTCGAGGTCCTCGGCCGACCAGTGCAGGGCCTGCAGGCAGCGGTCGACCAGACCGTCCGGCGGCTCGACCACGCGCGGCGCGACGCTCGTCAGCTCGGCCACGATCCCGGCCCGGGACTCCGCGGTGTTGATCGTGACCAGTCCGGCCGGGGTGTGGAACACCATTTCCGCCGCCGGCTCGCGCTCGGCCAGCGCGACCGCTGAGGCCAAGGTGGCATGCCCGCAGAAGGGCACTTCCTGCGTCGGCGCGAAGTACCGCACGTCGTAGACGTTGGGCTCGTCCGGGCGCGGGCACAGGAATGCGGTCTCGGAGTAGCCGACGTCGGCTGCGATCCGCTGCATCTCCGCGTCGTCCAGCGCGGCGGCGTCGAGCACGACGCCCGCCGGGTTGCCACCCTCCCCATCGAGGGTGAACGCGGCGTAGCGCAGGACCTCGGCCATCAGGCCGTGGCGAAGCGCTTGGCCGAGCGGGCCCGGGCCTTGGCCGCCTCCTCGTCGCGGTCCTTGGGGGGTGCGGTCGACACCAGGCTCTCCAGCAGGTGCTCGGTGGCGTGCGCGATGTCGTGCACCGCGCGCTCGAACGCCGCCTCGTTCGCCTTGGACGGCTTGCTCGTCCCCGCGATCTTGCGCACGTACTGCAGGGCCGCATCATGCACCTCGTTGGAGGTCGCCGGCGGCTCGAAGTTGTTCAGCGGACGGATGTTACGGCACATGCCCCGAGCCTAGCCAGGACAGCGCCCGGAGGTAAGGGCGCCGAGCGTCAGCCGTCGAGCACCGCCCTG
>CAXTVE010000187.1:0-3647 GCA_964247485.1 uncultured Propionibacteriaceae bacterium | reverse complement strand
AGGCGGCGAGCGTCGGCAAGGGAGCGCCCGCTCCGTCCCGCACGACGAGAGAGCACGACAACGCTCTTCCGTCGGGCGTACGAGGAGGAAGGACGGAGCACCCGGCGTGACCGGGCGCGAGCCGCCAGCCCAAACAAGTCAGTGCGCGTGGTCCCCGCGGTAGTACTGGTAGACCAGCCCGGTCAGGGCCAGCGCGCCGAAGCCGAAGCCGAGGATCATCAGCCACCACCCGATGGCGGGGCCGAGGACGACCAGCCCGAACGCCACGGCACACCACAGCGGCCAGATGCTCGAGGGCGGGAAGAAGCCGAGCTCGCCGGCCCCCTCCGCGATCTCCCCCTCTGCCTTGTCCTCCGGCCTCGGGTCGATCCGACGCGCGACCAGCGTGAGGTACCCGGCGATCATGAACGCGAGGAAGAAGGTCAGCACCAGAGCCGTCGTACCGGTCGGGTCCTTGCTCATGAACCAGTAGACCGGCGTGACCAGCCCGAAGAAGATGGTCAGCGCGCCGAAGATCCAGCCCTCAGCCTTCACTGCTGTTCCTTTCGGGCCTCCGGCGACTGGCTGGGGGCATCGTGCTCCTGGCCCACCACCGGGTCGCTCGACTGACCACGCAGGCGGTCGACCAGTTCGTCGACGCGTCCCGTGTCCTCGCCGGCGTCCACGCTGCTGTCGTCGAACTCACCGTCGACCTCGCCATACTCCGACAGCGCCACCTCGGGATGGTGCAGGTCGAAGGCCGGGGACTCGGAGCGAATCCGCGGGATGGCGGTGAAGTTGTGCCGCGGCGGCGGGCAGGAGGTCGCCCATTCCAGCGAGCGGCCCCAGCCCCACGGGTCGTCGGTGTTGACCATCGGGTTGTTGCGCGAGACCCACACGTTCCACAGGAAGGGCAGCATCGAGGCGCCGAGCAGGAAGGCCCCGGCCGAGGAGACCTGGTTCAATACGGTGAAGCCCTCGGTCGGGAGGTAGTCGGCGTAGCGACGCGGCATGCCCTCGGCGCCCAGCCAGTGCTGCACGAAGAAGGTCGTGTGGAAGCCGATGAACAGCAGCCAGAAGTGGATCTTGCCGAGCGTCTCGTCCAACATCCGGCCGGTGAACTTCGGCCACCAGAAGTAGAAGCCGGCGAACATCGCGAACACGACCGTGCCGAACACGACGTAGTGGAAGTGCGCGACCACGAAGTAGGTGTCGGACAGCTCGAAGTCCAGCGGCGGGCTGGCCAGCACCACGCCGGTGAGCCCACCGAAGAGGAAGGTCAGCAGGAAGCCCACGGCCCAGAGCATGGGCGTCCGCATGGCTATGTTGCCGCCCCACATCGTGCCTATCCAGTTGAAGAACTTGACGCCGGTGGGGATGGCGATCAGGAACGTCATGAACGCGAAGAACGGTAGGTTGACCGAGTTGGTCACGTACATGTGGTGCGCCCACACCGCCACCGAGAGCGCCGCGATCAGCAGCGTCGCACCGACCAGGCCGACGTAGCCGAAGATCGGCTTGCGGCTGAAGACCGGCAGGATCTCGGTGATGATACCGAAGAACGGCAGCGCGATGATGTAGACCTCGGGGTGGCCGAAGAACCAGAACAGGTGCTGCCACAGGATCGGCCCGCCGTTGGACGCGTCGAACACGTGCGAGCCGAGGACCCGGTCCGACTCCAGCACCAGCAGCGCGGCGGCCAGGATCGGGAAGGCGATCAGCACCAGCAGCGAGGTGACCAGGATGTTCCAGGTGAAGATCGGCATCCGGAACATGGTCATGCCCGGCGCCCGCATGCAGATGATCGTGGTGATGAAGTTCACCGCGCCGAGGATGGTGCCCAGGCCGGCCATGTACAGGCCCATGATCCACAGGTCGGAGCCGAGGCCCGGGGAGTTCACCCCGTTGCTGAGCGGCACGTACGCGAACCAGCCGAAGCTCGCCGCGCCGGACGGGGTGAGGAAGCCGGAGACGGCGATCAGGCCGCCGAACAGGTACAGCCAGTAGGACAGCATGTTGAGTCGCGGGAAGGCGACATCGGGCGAGCCGATCTGCAGCGGCATGATCGCGTTGGCGAACCCGGCGAACAGCGGGGTCGCGAACAGCAGCAGCATGATCGCGCCGTGCATCGTGAAGAACTGGTTGTAGACCTCGTAGGACAGGTAGTCCATCCCCGGCCAGGCGAGCTCGGCCCGGATGGCCAGCGCCAGGATCCCGCCGAAGAAGAAGAACATCATCGACGTGATGAAGTAGAGGTTGCCGATCACCTTGTGGTCGGTGGTGACGAGCCACTTCCAGGAGATCGTGCCGACCTGCCGCTTGGGCGTGGCGATCTCACTGGTCCCGGCGCCCGTCGTGCTTCCGGTCCGCAGTGCGGTGGTGGTCACTATTCGTTACCCCTACTCTCGCCGGCCCGGTCCTCGTCCTTCTGGGCCCCGGTCTGGTCCTCCGCCGGCGCCGGGGCGTTGGCATCTGCCGGACCCCGCGCCTGGCCGGTGTTGCCACGCGCCGCCAGGCCCTTCAGATACTCGTTGTACTCAGCCTCGCTGACCACCTCGACGTTGAACAGCATCGTCGAGTGGTAGGTCCCGCACAGCTCGGTGCACTTGCCCCGGAAGGTGCCTTCCCTCGTCGGCGTCAGGTAGAGGGAGTTGACCTTGCCGGGGATGACATCCATCTTGCGGTAGAAGTTGGTGACCCAGAAGGAGTGGATGACGTCGGGCGAGGTCAGGTTGAACTGCACCGACTTGTTCACCGGCAGGTACAGGGTCGGGGTCTTGTTGATCGTCCCGGCCTCGTACACGTCGGTCTTGACGGCCGGGTTCTCGGCCGCCCGGTAGTTGAAGACCCAGGACCACTTCTGCCCCACTACGTCGACCGTGACCTCAGGCTTCGCCACGACCTGCTCCACCGTGTTCTGAGCCAGGATCGTGTAGTAGAACAACACCCCGAGCACGATGAACGGGGCCCCGGTGTAGAAGATCTCCATCGGCAGGTTGTAGCGGGTCTGCCGGGGCATCTCGTTGTGCTTGGTCTTGTAGCGGACCGCCGCCCAGATGATGACGCCCCACATGAAGATGCCGATGGACCCGGCGGCGATCCAGGTGCCGATCCAGAGGTTGAGCATGGGCTCGGTGCGGTCGCTGGCGCCCTCGGGCAGACCGAGCCGGGAGAACTGCGCGTTCGTCGCGTCCGAGCAGCCGGCCAGCGCAAGCAGGCCGGCGACGGCGCCGGCCACGGCCAGCCGCCGGAGCGAACCCCCCGTTCGGCGGACGGGACCCGTGCTCCGGTCGTCCAGAGCGGGCCGTTCGCTGCTGCCACCCACGTCGCGCCTCTCGTCGATCGGGTTGGCCGAAAACGGATCCGGCCTGCCCTGTCGGAGCAGGCTGTCGTACCCGGAGATCCGGTCCAATTCTTGACCCACCCTAACGTAGGAACCCCATAGGATCACGGGCCCGGTCGGCGTAAGTTTCCAGTGTGACCGAGCAGGTACCGGGGGCTTTCCTCGACTCATCTTCGGGTGAGCCGATGCTGCCGGATGCACGTCAGGCGTGGCTGTCTGCGACCGAGTCCGGGTGGGGCGACCCGGCACGGCTGCACGGTCCGGGCCGACGGGCGGCCCTGGCCCTGGACCGGGCCCGCGGCGACCGTCCAGGCGCACTGTTCAC
>CAXTVE010000186.1:0-6600 GCA_964247485.1 uncultured Propionibacteriaceae bacterium | reverse complement strand
GGAGCGCGGCCCTCGCCATCGTCTGCCAGCGGTCGTCCCGGGGCAGTTCCACGACCCGGGTCAGCAGCCGGACCGCGAACTGCTGCCGGAACACCGACCCCGGCGGTCCGGGCCGAGCGGCCCCCAGCCCGAGGGCGGCGGCGAGCGCGCGCGCCGTCTCGACCGGCGGGTCCACCAGCACGGCACCGTCCACGGTGACCTTGACGGCCGGCCGAGGGAAGTACAGGTTCGGCCCGTCCAGCAGCCGCACCTCGATCAGCGACGCCGGGGTGGTCACCGGGGTTCAGGCACCAGTGGAGTGCAGGCCGCCGTCGACGTGGATCATCTCGCCGGTGGTCTTCGGGAAGAAGTCACTCAGCAGCGCGACCACGGCCTTGGCCGTGGGCACCATGTCCTTGGGGTCCCAGCCGATCGGCGCCCGCGTACCCCACACCTCGTTGAACTCCTCCGCCCCGCCGATCGCCCGCTTGGCCAGCGTCTCCAACGGCCCGGCGGCGACCAGGTTCACGCGTACGCCCTCGGGGCCCAGATAGCGGGCCAGGTAGCGGCTGGTGCTCTCCAGCGCGGCCTTGGACACCCCCATCCAGTCGTAGACCGGCCACGACACCCGGGCGTCGAAGGTCAGCCCAACGACCGACGATCCAGCGGCGAGGAGCGGCCGGCAGGCCATGGTCAGCGAGGCCAGGGAGTACGCCGAGACCTGCAGCGCGGTGCCCACGTCGGCCCACGGGGTGGACAGGAACTTGCCGCCGAGCGCGGTCTCCGGGTTGGCGAAGGCCAGCGAGTGCACCAGCCCGTCCAACCGGTCGGTGTGCTCGCCGAGCCGGTCGGCCAGGCCGGCCAGGTGCTCGGGGTTGGTCACGTCCACCTCGAGCAGCGGCGGCACCGGGTCCAGCTTCTTGATCACCCGCCCGGTCAGGCTCATCGCCCGGCCGAAGTTCGAGACGATCACCCGGGCGCCCTCGGCCTGGGCGACGCGGGCCACCGAGAAGCCGATCGATGTGTCCAGGGTGACCCCGGCGACCAACACGGTCTTGCCGTCCAGGATGCCCATCAGTGCCCCATCCCGAGGCCGCCGTCGACCGGGACCAGGGCGCCGGTGACATAGCCGCCCGCGTCGCTGACCAGGAACTCCACGACCCCGGCGACGTCGTCGACGGTGCCCATCCGGCCCAGCGGGATCTGCTCGGCGTACTTGGCCTGCAAGTCCTCGCCCAGCTCCGCCGTCATCTCGGTGGTGATGAAGCCGGGAGCGACGACGTTCGCCGTCACCCCCCGGGAGCCGAGCTCGCGGGCCAGTGAGCGGGCCAGGCCGACCAGCCCGGACTTCGACGCCGCGTAGTTCACCTGGCCGGCCGAGCCGAGCTGACCGACCACCGAGGAGATGAGCACGACCCGTCCGAACCGGGCCTTCACCATGCCGCGCGCCGCCCGCCGGGCGACCCGGAAGGCCCCGGTCAGGTTGGTGGCGATCACCGCGTCCCAGTCCTCGTCGCGCATCCGCATCAGCAGGCCGTCGCGGGTGATGCCGGCGTTGGCGACGACCACCTCCACGGGCCCGCGGGCCCGCTCCACCTCGGCGAACGCCGACTCCACCTGGTCCGGGTCGGTCACGTCACAGGCCACCCCGAGCACACCGTCGGGCACGTCTCCGCTGCGGAAGGTGGCGGCCACCCGGTGCCCGCGGGCCTGCAGCCGGGCGGCGATGCCCCGGCCGATCCCCTTGCTGCCGCCGGTCACCAAGACGACCCGGGACACAGCGCCATCAAGAAGATGTTCTGCAGGATCGGGCCCCGCGGATGCGTTCACAAGGTCACGCTACCGACTCCTCAGGTGGGGGGAGAACACCGCGTACGCTGAGTCGGTGAGCGACAGCGAGGGTCAGCCGAGAACCGGGGCCCACGCCGTCCCCGTGATCACCGATGCCCGTTCGGCGACCAGTGTCGAGCACGACTCGCGGGTCAGACGCTACGCCCTGACGATGGCGTTCCGCACCGCGTGCTTCGTGTCGATGATCTTCGTCGATGGCCCCCTGCGCTGGGTGCTGTTCGCCGGTGCCGTGTTCTTGCCCTACTTCGCGGTGATCGTGGCCAACCAGGCCGATCAGGTGCACAAGGTGAGCAAGGTCGACCGGGCCGAACCGTTCGACCGGCCCCAGCTGACCACCGGCCCCGAGGACGCCGAGGTCATCGTCGGCACCATCACCGACGGTGACGAGTCGGCCGACCGCGGGCGGGAGCACCGGGACCGCAAGGTTGCCTGAGCTGCTCACCTGCTCGGCCAAGGACTGCCGGGCGGCGGCCACGTTCGACCTGGGCTGGAACAACCCGAAGATCCACCCGCCGGAGCGCCGCAAGCACTGGCTGGCGTGTGCGGAGCACAAGGACTCCCTCGGCGCGTTCCTGTCGGCCCGCGGCTTCCTCCGCGAGGTCAGCGCGCTCTGAGCTAGCTCTTCTCGCACCCGTCGCGACCTGCTGCTTCCGTCGTCGTCGCTCTTCGCGAACGGAAGAACGCCCTTCGCTCGTCGTTCCTCCGATCGGAAGCGGGTCGCTCCTCCGATGCTCGAAGGGGCGCCTCACCCGCCAATGGCGGACATGGGGCGGTCAGGCTGCAGGAAGCGCGGGTCGTCGATGCCGTGCCCGGCCTGCTTGCCCCACAGCGCGGTGACCCAGCGGCGGGCGATCTCGTCGTCGCCCACCCCGGTCCGCAGGGGCGTTCGCAGGTCGGACTCGGTCCGGGCGAACAGGCACGTGCGGACCTGACCGTCGGCGGTCAGCCGGACCCGGTCGCAGGCGCCGCAGAAGGGCTGGGTGACCGAGGCGATGATGCCCACCGCGTACGCCGTCCCGGCCACCCGGAACAGCTCGGCCGGAGCGCTCCCCCGGTCGGCGGCAGCGTCCTCGACGAGGTCGACGTGGGCGCTCAGCCGCGCCCGGATCTCGGCCGCGGTCACCATCTCCTCGCGGCGCCAGCCGTGCTGGGCGTCCAACGGCATCTGCTCGATGAAGCGCAGCTGCACCCCCTCGGCCATCGCCCAGCGGAGCAGGTCAGGGGCCTCGTGGTCGTTGACCCCGCGCAGCAGGACCGAGTTGATCTTGACCGGCCGGAGGCCCGCCCCCTGGGCGGCGCGCACCCCGGTCAGGACGTCCGCCAGCCGCCGGCGCCGGGTCAGCCGGGCGAAGGTGTCCGGGTCGAGGGTGTCGAGGGAGATGTTGATCCGGTCCAGGCCGGCGATGGCGAGGGCCTCGGCCCGGCCGGCCAAGCCGATCCCGTTGCTGGTCAGGGCAATCGCCGGCCGCGGCCGCAGCGCCGCGATCCCGGCGACCAGGCTCTCCAGGTTGCGGCGTAGCAGCGGCTCGCCGCCGGTCAGCCGGACGGTGGTGATGCCCAGCCGGGCCACCCCGATACCGACCAGCCGCAGGATCTCGGCGTCGGTGAGCAGATCGTCGGTCGGCAGCCACGGCAGCCCCGCAGCGGGCATGCAGTAGGTGCAGCGCAGGTTGCACCGGTCGGTCAGCGACACCCGGAGGTCGGTCGCGACGCGGCCGTGGCGGTCGGCCAGCGCGTACGCCGCGGGCTCGGCCGGGCCGGTCGGGCGCGTTCGCACCTCCGGGCTCGGCAGCAGGGTCACCGCCCGAGTCTAGGCGGGGTCAGCGGGGGTGCCCTCCGACGAGTCGCTCCGGGCGGCGACGACCGCGTTGCGGGTCGTGACCAGATAGGCGGCCGTGGCCACGGCGCCGCCCAACGCCACCGCACGCATCCACGGCCGGTTGAGGGCCCCGCCGGTCGCGTGGTCCAGCGAGTAGCGGCCCGGGCCGATCAGGCTGAAGGTGGTTCCGACCAGCGCGAACGTCGCAGGGAGCTCGTAACCGCCGGCATGGTTGAAGAAGCCGTTCGGCGCGTGCACCGAGCCGGCCGCGACCATGTTGCCGGTGAGGGCTGCACCGGCCGGGCCGGTGGCCAGGCCGAGGGCGAGCAGGGCACCCCCGCCGGCCTCCGCGAGGCCGGCCGCCAGGGCACTGCGGTCGCCGGGCTCGAAGCCCATCGCGCTCATCGCCTGGGCCGTCCCCTGCCGCCCACCACCGCCGAACCAGCCGAATAGCTTCTGGGCCCCGTGGCTGAAGAGGGTGGCGCCTACCCCCACCCGCAGCAGGAGCAGTCCGAGATCACGTGTTCTTCCCATGCCCTTGCCTTAACCGGCTCGCCCCTGGTCCAACCGGAGTCGTCGCCGACTCACCCGATTCGACGAGGATTCGTTCCGGATGCGTATAGACGTTCATCGACCCGCCGCGGACGAAACCGACCAGCGTCAGTCCGGCGTCGGCGGCAAGATCGACGGCGAGCGAGCTCGGCGCGGACACGGCGACGAGCATGCCGATCCCGGCCAGCACCGCCTTCTGGGTGAGCTCGTAGGACGCGCGTCCCGACACCACCAGCAGCATCTCCGCCACCGGCAGCCTGCCCTCGCGCAGCGCCCAGCCGACGACCTTGTCGACCGCGTTGTGCCGACCCACGTCCTCCCGGACGCAGGACATCGCCCCGTCGGGGCCGAGCAGGCCCGCGGCGTGCAGCCCACCGGTCTTCGTGAACACCCGCTGCTGCTCCCGCAGCCGGTCCGGGCCGGACGCGACCAGCGCGGCCGGGACGCGCAGACCGGCGGGCGATGCGTAGCGGGACTGGGTCAGCACCTGCTCGATGCTGGTGGTGCCGCAGATCCCGCACGCGCTGGTGGTCAGCACCTGGCGGCGCTGGTCGGCGTCCGGCGGCGCCACCCCGGCGGCCAGGCTGACGTCGAGCACGTTGTAGGTGTTGACCCCGTCGGGCCCGGCGCCCGCGCAGTAGCGGGCCAGGCTCACGTCCTCCCGGCTCGCGATCACGCCCTCGCTGTGCAGCAGCCCGTGGACCAGGTCGAGGTCGTCGCCGGGGGTCCGCATGGTCACCAGCAGCGTCTCGCCGTTGACCCGGACCTCCAGCGGCTCCTCCACCGCCGTGGTCTCGCTGCGCCGGCGGGCGCCATCGGGCCCGATGCGCAGCACGGTGTGGTTGCGAGTCACCCGGCCCATGCCATCATCCTGACACCAGATGAAAACGGACGCCGAGGAGCGGCGATGGACCTGAAACCCTGGCTGAACGCCTTGACCCAGGCGCTGCAGACCCCTGAGGGCGCGCCGGACGACCACACCATCCGCACCGTGCTGGACCTGGCCCGCGACGCGGCGCACGGGGTCGAGCGGCCGGCGGCCCCGCTGACCACGTTCCTGGTCGGGGTCGCCGTCGGGCGGGGGGCGACCCTGGAATCGGCGGCGGGCACCGCGTCCGCCCTGCTGCTGGACGCCACCGAGCCACCGGAGCCACCACCGTCGAGCTGACCGGCGCCGGGGGAACGGATCTCTCTCGAACCCCCGCACTGGGCGTCGGCGCATAGCCTGGACGGGTGCGCCGTCTGTGGCTCCGCTGGGCCGGTCTCGTGGCCTTCGTGGCCGTGCTCGGCGTGCTCTTCGTGCACCTGGGCCAGTGGCAGCTGGACCGGCTGGACCAGCGGCGGGCGCGCAACACGGCCACGGTGACCAACGAGGGCCGGCCGGTCGAGCCGTTGGCCGCGGTCTTCACCCGCCCGATCACCGACGCGGACCAGTGGCAGCGGGTGGAGGCGGTGGGCACCTTCGGCGAGGAGCAGTTCCTGGTCCGCTACCGCCGCAACAACGGTGAGAAGGGCTATGAGGTGGTCACCCCGCTGCGCACCGCGACCGGGGTGGTGCTGGTCGACCGCGGCTTCGTGCTCACGCCCCAGGGCACCCGGATCCCGAGTGCCGCGCCGCCGCCGCCGAGTGGCGAGGTGCGCATCGTCGGGCACGTACGCCGCAACGAGGAGGGCCGCCGGGTGGCGATCACACCGGCCGACGGTCAGATGCGGCTGATCAACTCCGAGGCGATCAGCGCAGCCCTCGGCTATCCGGTGCTGAACGGCTACGTCGGGCTGCTGGAGATCTCCCCCGCGCAGTCCGGCGGCTTCGAGCCGGTGGCCCTGCCCACGATCGACGAGGGCCCGCACTTCTGGTACGCCGTGCAGTGGTTCGGTTTCACCGGCGTCGCCGTCGTCGGGATCGTGGTGTTCATCCGCGCCGACCTCCGCACCCGCCGCGAGGATGAAGAGGCAGCTGCCCGGCACACGGCGAGCGTCGGGTAGGGAGGGAGCGCGGTCCTGCTTTGCGACTGAGCGAGTGAACAACGCTTCTCCGTTCGCGAGCGAAGAAGCAAGGCTGGATCTTCAGCGAGCGACCGGGCGCGAGCCGTGGGACCATCAAAGAGTGGATCTGGGCCTGACCGACCGCGTCTTCGTTGTCTCCGCCGCCAGCAGCGGCCGCGGGCGGGCGACCGCTGAGCAGCTGGTCGCCGAGGGCGCGCGGGTCGCGCTGGTGGCCCGCCGCACGGAGGTGCTGGACGAGGCGGTGACCGCCCTGGGTGCCGACCGCGCGGTGGCGGTGGCGGCCGACCAGGCCGCGCCCGCCACCCCCGACCGGGCCGCCCGCCCGGGCAGGGCCCGCCCCGGGCGGGGGGGCGGGGGCCGGGGGGGGGGGGGGGGGCCGGCGGGGGGGGGGG
>CAXTVE010000185.1:5176-6611 GCA_964247485.1 uncultured Propionibacteriaceae bacterium | reverse complement strand
GGGGCGGGGGCGCCGGCCCCCCGGCCGGTCTGCGGGGCCCAGGCGAAGAACACCCGCACGGCCGCCACGCGCCGGGCGGTGCTGGCCCGGGACTGGCCCCGGCTCTGCTGCAGGGCCAGCCAGCTGCGCAGCGCCCGGCGGTCGACATCGGCCAGCCGCGCCACCCGCAGCCGGCCGAGGTGGGTGAACAGGCCGGCGAGGTCGGTGCGGTAGGCGCGTACGGTGTGCGCCGACAGGCCCCGCTCCCCCTCCAGGTGGCGCAGGTAGTCGGGCAGGACGGCGCCCAGCTCCGCCGGCCACTCCGCCTCGGTCGCCTCGGTCACCTCGGTCACCTCGCCAGCCTGACCATCCCGGGCGTGATATCCAAGACGACATGCAGACCGGCACGGTGGATGAGCTGCGGACGGGCGGGACCATCCTGCCCATCACCCGATGGGGCACGCCGGTCATGCACGCCCGGACGCGCCCGGTGACCACCTTCGACCGTGAGCTGCACGAGCTGGTGCGCAACATGTTCGCCACCATGTACGCGGCCGAGGGCGTCGGGCTGGCCGCCACCCAGGTCGGCGTCGACCTCGCCGTGTTCGTCTACGACTGTCCCGACGACGACCAGGTCCGCCACGTCGGCGTCGTCTGCAACCCGGAGGTGACGCTGCCCGAGGGCAAGGACCGGCATCTGGAGGCGTCGGACGAGGGCTGTCTGTCGCTGCCCGGGGCCTACCTGGAGCTGGCCCGACCGGACCATGCCACCTGCACCGGCCAGGACCACGAGGGCCAACCGGTCGAGGTGCCCGGCACCGGCCTGCTCGCCCGCTGCCTGCAGCACGAGACCGACCACCTGAACGGCACCGTGTTCGGGGACCGGCTGTCGGGCCGGGGCCGCAAGAAGCTCTACGCGCTGCACGAGGAGCGGGCCGACGACTATCCGGCGGACTGGCCGGTGACCCCCCGCGCCGAGAGCACGTAGCCCGCGATCGCCGAGGCCGCGGCCACGTTCAGCGAGTCGATCCCGGCCGCCATCGGGATCCTGGCCCGGACCGCCGCCCCGGCCGTCCACCGCTCGGACAGGCCCGCCCCCTCGGTGCCCAGCAGGATCGCGACCCGCTCGTCGTCGGTCAGGCCGGCCGCCACGTCGGCCAGGTCCACCGCGTCCGGGCCCAGGGTCAGGGCCACGGTGCGGAACCCGGCTGCGGCCAGCCGGTCGGGCACGCCCGCCCAGTCGTCCAGCCGGGCCCAGGGCAGCGAGAACACCGCCCCCATGCTCACCTTGACCGCCCGGCGGTAGAGCGGGTCGGCGGTGCGCGGTGACAGCAGGGCGCCGTCCCAGCCCAGCGCCGCCGCGTTGCGCAGGATCGCCCCGACGTTGGTGTGGTCGACGACATCCTCCAGCACCATCAACCGGTGTGACCCCAGCAGATCGGCCACCGTGTGCCGC
>CAXTVE010000185.1:4627-5166 GCA_964247485.1 uncultured Propionibacteriaceae bacterium | reverse complement strand
GTCGACGCGGTTGTGGGTGCAGATCACCACCGACGTGGGCCGCGGCGCGCGGGGCAGGGAGGCCAGCGCCCCAGGGTGGACGTGGAAGCCGGTCACCTGCTCGGCCAGCGCCTCGCTGACCAGGTAGACCGGCGCCCCGGGCCAATGGTCCAGCACGTCGGCCAGCCCGGCCAGCCAGCGCTCGGCCAGCAGGAAGGAGCGCGGCCGGTAGCCCGCCCTCACCGCCCGCCGGATGACCTTCTCCCCCTCGGCGATGAACAGCCCGCCCGCCGCCTCGACCGACCGGCGCAGCGACGCGTCGCGGAGCCGGACGTAGTCGGCCAGCCGCGGGTCGTCGGCGGCGTCGACCGGTACCGTCCTCGCCACGCAGCGTCCTCTCGGTCGGCCGGAATGAGTCCGGGCCGGACATTATGATCTCGCAGGTGCAGATCGTGGGATCCCTGGACTGGCAGCCGGCGGCCGAGCACCCCGAGCTGCTCGCCCCGCCCGTGGCCGCGGCGGTTGCCGCGCAGGGGCTGGACTGCCGGGTCGCCGCGATC
>CAXTVE010000185.1:2222-4617 GCA_964247485.1 uncultured Propionibacteriaceae bacterium | reverse complement strand
GGTGGCGTACGTCGCGGCCATCGACCCGGACCTGGCCGACACGGCGGCGTTCTGCGCGGCGTACGCGGTCCCGCTCGAGCTCAGCGCCAACTGCGTGGTGGTGGCCGGCCGCCGGGCCGAGACCACGACGATGGCGGCCTGCATGGTGCTGGCCACCGACCGCGCCGACGTCAACAAGACCGTGCGCCGGCACCTGGACGTACGCAAGATCTCCTTTGCCCCGATGGCCGACGCGGTGGCGCAGACCGGGATGGAGTACGGCGGCATCACCCCCGTCGGGCTGCCCGACGGCTGGCCGGTGCTGGTCGACGAGGCCGCGGCCCGGCCGGAGTGGGTGGTCATCGGCAGCGGCATCCGCGGCAGCAAGATCCTGCTGCCCGGCCCGGCCCTGGCCGCGCTGCCCGCCGCCCAGGTGCTCGCGCTGGCGCAGCGGTGAGCCTGCAGGTCGAGACCTGGATCCTGACCGGGATCCCGGGAGCGGGGAAGACGACGACGTCGGCCGCGCTGGCCGCTCGCTTCGCCCGTGGGGCGCACGTTCCCGGTGATGTGATCCAGCACCTCGTGGTCGGCGGCAGTGCCCCACCGGACCCCTTCGGCAGCGAGGAGTCCGACCGGCAGATCGACCTGTGCCTGCGTAACCAGTGCCTGCTCGCCAGGTCGTTCCGCAGCGAGGGCTTCGCCGTCGTGCTCGACTACGTGATCGGTTCCGCCGAGCGGCTGCAGGACTACCTGGACCTGCTGCCCGACGAGCCGGTCGGCCTGGTCGTCCTCGCGCCCTCGATCGAGGTGGCCCGGCGCCGCGACCACGAGCGGCCGGACAAGCACGTGCTCTCGGCCTGGACCCACCTGCACGAGCAGATGGCCGAGGAGCTGGCCGGTCTCGGCCTGTGGTTGGACACCGGCCAGCTGTCCGTGGCCGCGACGGTCGAGGCCATCCTCGCCCGGCAGGATGAGGCCGTCGTCAACTAAGGCTTACGGGGTTCGCGGGGGTCGTCCCCCGGACGACTCAGACCAGGACGACGATCGCCGCGACGCCCACCGCCACGATCACCACCCGGTAGACCGCCGCCGGCAGCCGCCGGCCGACCCGGCCGCCGACCTGCGCGCCGAGCACCGAGCCGACGGCGATGGCCAGCACCCCCGGCCAGTCGACGCGGGCGTCCGGGTCCGCCCAGGGGGTGCTCGGCAGCAGCACGAAGACCACCGCCGCGACCCCGTTGACGATCAGGGCCAGCACGTTCTTGACGGCGTTGATCCGCGGTAGCCGCTCGGCCAGGCCGATGCCCATGATCGCGAGCAGCAGCACGCCCTGGGCGGCGCCGAAGTAGCCGCCGTAGACCCCGGTGAGCAGCACCGCGACCCACAGCACCACCGAGCCGTGGGCCGGCGGGGGGTCGTCGCCCTCCTCGGCCCGCCGGGCGTCCAGCCGGCGCGACAGCCACGGCTGCAGCACCACCAGCACGCAGCCGAGGCCGATCAGCACCGGCACCACCGCGGCGAAGACCGCCGACGGCAGCCGCAGCAGCAGCAGCGCTCCGGCGATCCCCCCGAGCAGGGAGGCGACCGCCAGACGGAGCACCCGCGTCCGCTGCCCGGTCAGCTCGGCCCGGGTGGCCAGCACGCCCGACAACGAGCCCGGCACCAGGCCGACCGTGTTGGTGATGTTGGCCGCTACCGGCGGCACGCCGAAGGCGAGCAGCGCGGGGAAGGTCACCAGGGTGCCCGACCCGACCACGGTGTTGATCAGGCCTGCGGCCGCCCCGGCGGCGACCAGCCCGAGCAGCTCGAACCAGGTCACCGCTGTGGCGCGGGCTGGACCTTCGGCTCGTACGCGGTCGGGTAGGCCATGCCGACGTGGTCGGGGCGGCCGGTGGTGTCCGGCGAGGTGGACAGCGCCAGCTGCTCGGCCACCGGCGGCTTGTCCCCGCGGGGGTTCTCCAGCTCGTGGGCGGCCTGCACCGCCTCCTCCACGACCCGGTCGGCGTCGCCGTCCTCGGCGTCCTGCCGCTCGATCTCCGCCTGCACGTCGATCTTGGCCGGCGCTGCGAACTCGCCCTTGGCCTGGGCCGGGATCCCCGAGCCCGCCGTGAGGGAGCCCACGGCGCTGCCGAGGCCCTCCAGGGCCTTGTTCAGCTCGCTGGGCACGATCCACACCTTGTTGGCGTCGCCGCGGGCGATGGTCGGCAGCATCTGCATGTACTGGTACGCCAGCAGCGCCTGGTCGGGCTGGCCGGCGTGGATGGCGTTGAACACCGTGCCGATCGCCTGCGCCTCGCCCTCGGCGCGGAGCATCTGGGCCTGCCGGTCGGCCTGGGCCCGCAGCACCGCGGCCTCGCGGTCGCCCACCGCCCCCCCCATGGCCGACACCAAATAACCCCCCGCCCGCAGCAACAGG
>CAXTVE010000185.1:0-2212 GCA_964247485.1 uncultured Propionibacteriaceae bacterium | reverse complement strand
CTCCTTCTCACCGCCGGCGGACAGGATCTGGGACTGCCGCTGGCCCTCGGCGATCAGGATGGCCGCTCGCTTGTCGCGCTCGGCCCGCGCGCCCTTTTCCATCGCGTCGCGGATGGTGGCCGGCGGCTCGATGGCCCGCAGCTCGACGCGGTTGACCTTGATCCCCCACTTGCCGGTGGCCTCGTCGAGCACGATGCGCAGCTTCTGGTTGATCTCCTCGCGGCTGGTCAGGGTCTCCTCGAGGTCGAGGCCGCCGATGATGTTGCGCAGCGTGGTCATGGTCAGCTGCTCGATCGCCCGGATGTAGTCCTGCGCCTCGTAAGCCGCCCGGACCGGGTCGATGATCTGGAAGTAGATCACCGAGTCGATGTTGACCATCAGGTTGTCCTCGGTGATCACCCCCTGGGGCGGGAACGGGACCACGTTCTCCCGCATGTCCAGGTTGTAGCGGACTTTGTCCAGCACGGGCACCACCAGGTGCGGCCCGGGCTCCAGGGTGCGCTTGAACTTGCCCAGCCGCTCGACGACGCCCACCCGCTGCTGGCGGATGACCCGGATCGAGTTGGCCAGGAAGAAGATCACGGCCAGGGCCACGGCCAGGACGACGATCAGGTTCGCGATATCCACAGCTGTCCTTCGTTACGAGACGTACAAACTATCGGTCACGGCAGGGGCACGTGCTTCGGATAGACCACGGCGATGGCCCCGTCGATCTCGAAGACCTCGATCTCGGTGCCCTGCTCGATGACCAGGTCGGCGGCGTAGGGGCGGGCGGTCCAGCTCTGGCCGTCTACCTTGATCTCGCCGCCGCCGCGGTCGATCTGGGAGACGGCGACGCCGCTGCTGCCGACCATCTTGTCGGTCGAGGACCGGTAGCCGGGCAGGTTCCGCACCCGCGCCATCAGGGTGGGCCGCAGCGCCAGCAACATGCCCAGGCTGACCCCCGCGGCGACCAGGATCTGCAGCCACCACAGCCCCGGCGCCAGCACCGCCACCCCTGCGGCGGCCAGCGCACCGGCGGCGAGCATGATCAGCACCAGGTCCAGCGAGAGGACCTCCGCGACGCCGAGCAGCAGGGCCAGGCTGAGCCACAGGGCCCAGGCGTTGTCCCCCAGCCAGTCCGTCAAGTTCACCTCTCCACCTCTGCCTCCATGGTGCCAGCCGGGCTAAAGGGCCCGGGCGGCGAACCGGCCGCGGTCGCGGTTCAGCGACAGCGGCATCTCGAAGGTCTCGGTCAGCGTCTCGGCGGTCAGGGCCTCGGCCAGCGGGCCCGCGGCGACCACCACACCCCGGCGCAGCAGCAGGGCGTGGGTGATCCCGTCCGGGATCTCCTCCACGTGGTGGGTGACCAGGACCGAGGCCGGAGCGTAGGGGTCGCTGGCCAGCTCGGACAGGGTGCGCAGCAGGGTCTCCCGCCCGGCCAGGTCCAGCCCGGCGGCGGGCTCGTCGAGCAGCAGCAGCTCGGGGTCGGTCATCAGGGCGCGGGCGATCTGCACCCGCTTGCGCTCCCCCTCGCTCAGGGTGCCGAAGGTGCGGTCCGCCAGGTGGCCGATGCGCAGCGACGCCAGCAGCTCGCCGGCGCGGGCGTGGTCGAGGTCGTCGTACGTCTCCCGCCACCGGCCGAGCACCGCGTACGAGGCGGAGACGACGACGTCGTGTACCCGTTCGCCGCGCGGGATCCGCTCGGCGAGCGCGGCCGAGGTGAGGCCGATCCGGGGGCGCAGCTCGAACACGTCGACCGTGCCGAGCACCTCCCCGAGCAGGCCGGCGACCCCGCCGGTCGGGTGGATCTGGGCGGACACGACCTGCAGCAGGGTGGTCTTACCGGCCCCGTTGGGTCCGATCACCACCCAGCGGTCGGCCTCGTCCACGGTCCAGGTGATCTCCGAGACCAGGGTGGCGCCGCCCCGGACGACGGTCACCCCGGCGAGGTCGACGACGGCGGCCATGGGAGGAAACCTATCGCTCCCCGCCTGGGCCTCAGCAGGTCACGTACGGTGTGGCGATGGACTCGCTGCCCGCGCTGCGCCTGACGGTCGCGCTGAACGCGATGATCAGCACGCCGCTGAGCGTCGCTCAGGCGGTCGCGGTGGTGCAGGGTGAGGACGTCGTCCACCACGTCGTCGACCCCGAGGGGCGGCTGGGGCTGGACGACGACGGTGCCGTGCCCATGACGGCGGCACTGCCGGCCATCGCCGCCCGGGAGCCCGAG
>CAXTVE010000184.1:0-6617 GCA_964247485.1 uncultured Propionibacteriaceae bacterium | reverse complement strand
GCGGCGGACTGCGCGAGCGGCCCCACCCGGCCGGCGGCCGCGTGCACGAAGTCCTCGGCGGGAGAGCTGGCCTTCGCTCGGGCGGCTTCGGCCTGTCGGGCGGCTTCGGCGCGGCGGGACTTCCTAGACACGTTTCCTCCGTCGTGAGACCTCCAGCTCCGGGACGAAGCCTCGGACCACCGTACCGTCCGGCCCCCCGCCGCGGAGTGCCGGGCAGTTTGCGTGTTCTGACAGGATGGCTGGCGGACAAACCCGCTTCCGACCCAGACGAAAGGGGCACCCGGCGTGCCGCAGACCGCAACGCTCCACACCAACCACGGCGACATCGTGATCAACCTGTTCGGCGACCACGCACCGAAGACCGTGGACAACTTCGTCGGGCTGGCGGCGGGCACCAAGGAGTACATCGACGCCGAGACCGGGCAGAAGACGACCGGCCGCTTCTACGACGGGCTGATCTTCCACCGGATCATCGACGGCTTCATGATCCAGGGCGGTGACCCGGAGGGCACCGGTCGCGGCGGCCCGGGCTACGCCTTCGGTGACGAGTTCCACCCCGACCTGGCCTTCTCCAAGCCCTACCTGCTGGCCATGGCCAATGCCGGGCCGGGCACCAACGGCTCCCAGTTCTTCATCACCCTCGGCCCGCAGGCGCACCTCAACCGGAAGCACACCATCTTCGGCGAGGTGGCCGACCAGGCCAGTCGGTCGGTCGTCGACACGATCGCCAAGGTCCGCACCGGGCGCAGCGACCGGCCGGTCGACGACGTGGTGATCACCTCCGTCGACATCGACGGGTGACGCAGCCGCCCGACGCAGGCCCCGAGTTCGCCGCACCCGACTTCGTCAGCTGCTACCGGCACCCGGAGCGGAAGACCGGCATCTCCTGCCAGCGGTGCAAGCGGCCGATCTGCGGGGAGTGCATGAATCCCGCGTCGGTGGGGTTCCAGTGCCCGAGGTGCGTGACCAGGGGCAAGGCCGGCGTCCGCCAGCCGCGGACCGCGTTCGGTGCGGCGCTGCGGCCGGGCACCGGCAACACCACATACCTGCTGATGGGCGTTCTCGGGGCGGTCTGGGTGCTGGATCTGGTCACCCGCGGTCTGCTGACCGGCCTCCTGATCATGAGCAGCCAGCTGGTGGCGGCCGGGCAGTTCTGGCGGTTGTTCACCGCCTCGCTCGCCTCGGGCACGCTGCTGGGCACGTTGATGAACCTGCTGGTCCTCTGGATCGCCGGCCGGGCGCTGGAGTCGGAGCTCGGCCGCTGGCGGATGCTGGCGCTGTTCTTCGCCGGCGGGCTGGGCGGCACCACACTGCTGTTCGTCCTCGCGCCGCCGAACGCCTTCGGCTTCGCGGCCTCGTCGGCGCTGATCGGGCTGCTGGCGGCCAACTCGATCTTCAAGTACAAGGCCCGCGAGGACGTCCGGCCCGACATCGGTCTGTTCCTGCTGCTGATCGGCTTCAGCGTGCTGATCGGCTTCCAGGGCTTCGGCTGGCTGATGCTGATCGGGGGCCTGCTGGTCGGGGCGCTGGTGGGGGCGATCCTGGCGTACGCGCCCCGGGAGAACCGTGGTCCCGTGCAGGTCGTCGGCCTGCTCGGCGTGATGCTGCTCTGCCTGGCCGCGGTCACCGCCAAGCTGGTGCTCTTCTAGGCACCGCCGGCCGCAGCCCTCGTCGAGCATCGGAGGAGCGACCCGCCTCCGATCGGAGGAACGATGAGCGAAGGGCGTTCCTTCCGTTCGCGAAGAGCGACGACGACGGGGGCAGTAGGTCGCGACGGGTGCGGGACGAGCTCAACCAATCGAGACCGACGGGACCGCGACCGGGGTCAGCGGCGGCTGGCGGGTCACCCACCAGGCGGCCACCGCGGCAACCGCGACGGCGACCAGCAGCACGACGGCGATCACCATCAGCGCGCGGGTGGAGATGGGCACGGCACCCGAGGTTAGTGGCCGCCCAGGGCATGGTGGACGAATGTCTCGTGGTCCAGCACCGCGTGCAGGGGCCAGGCCCAGTCGCCGATGATGTCGATCAGGCGGACGCCGGGCTGCTCGAGCCAGTCGGCGATCCGCTCGGCCTCCTCGATGCCGGCGGCCGGCAGCGGGTCCGGCGGCCGACGGACGGTCTCTGCGCCGGCCCGCACGGCCCGGGCCACGGCCTGCGGTACCTCACCCGGCGTGGCCACCCCGACCCCGGCCAGCCGGCCGTAGCGGATGACGTGGATCTGCCAGTCCCCGCCCTCCCGGCGGGCGCCGACGATCTCGGGGCAGCCGGCGAGGCTGCGCACCCGGTGGAAGCGGGCGCCGGTGCGCAGCAGGGTCTCGAGCCGTCGCCGGATGGTCGCGGCCTCCTCGAACCGCTGCTGCCCCACGAGCCGGTTCAACCGGGCCTGCACCCCGAGCACGGCCGGCCGGGCGTCCACGGCCAGCGCGGCGCGGACCCGCTCGACGATCTCGGCGTAGTCGGCGGGACTGGTCGTGCCGTCGCAGGGGGCGCAGCACCGGCCCATGCCGGCCAGCGCGCAGGCGGCGGTCGGCGAGCGGGGGCTGAGCCGTGGCGTGCACTGCCGGATCGGGAACCCGTCGTAGATCGCCAGCACCACGTCCTCGGCCGCCTGGCGCCGGCTGAACGGCCCGAAGTAGGTGGCCCCGTCGTCGCGGACGGCGCGGACCAGCGACAGCCGGGGGAACGCCTCGTCGGTGATCTTGATCCACGAGGTCCGCTCCGGGAACTTCGACCGCCGGTTGTAGCGCGGCGCGTGGGCGGCGATCAGCCGCAGCTCGGTCACGTCCGCCTGCAGCGGGGTCAGGCACGGGACCGCCTCCACGCCGGTGGCCAACCGCACCATCTCGTCGATCCGGGCCCGCTTCTCCGCCGCGGTGAAGTAGCTGCGCACCCGGGTCCGGATGCTCTTGGACTTGCCGACGTAGAGGACGTGCCGCTGCTCCCCGTGCTCGGCCACGAACAGGTAGACCCCGGGCCGGTCGGGCAGCCCCGCCGCCCAGGTCCGCTTGGCCCGGCGCTGCGGCGAGACCCGGCGGCTGAACTCCTGCAGGTCCTCCAGCGTGTGCACGCCCAGGTTCCCCACCCGCTCGATCAGGCCGTGCAGCACGTCGACGGTCGCCCGGGCGTCGACCAGCGCCCGGTGGTTCGGGGTGGTGGCGGCCCGGAAGTGCCGCGCCAGCGTGGCCAGCCGGCAGTCCGACACCTCGTCGCGCAGCAGGATCGACCGGGCCAGGCTCGCGGTGTCCAGCACCGGCCAGCGGGGGTAGGGGTAGCCGAGCCCCTCGCAGGCCCGGCGGAGGAAGCCGGTGTCGAACGGGGCGTTGTGGGCCACCAGCACGCTGCCCGAGGCGAAGGCCAGGTACGCCGGCAGCACCGAGCGCAGCGGGGGAGCGTCGGCCACCATCGTGTTGGTGATCCCGGTCAGCACCGCGATCAGCGGCGGGATCGCCGTGCGGGGGTTGACCAGGGTCTGGAACTCCCCGAGCACCTCGCCACCCTGGACCTTCACCGCGCCGATCTCGGTGATCAGGTCGGTCTCCGCCCCGCCGGTGGTCTCCAGGTCGACTACGCAGAAGCTCACCTGGGAGAGGTGCACCCCCAGGTCGTCGAGGCTGGACTGCGCGGCCGCCACTGCCATGGTGGCGACAGTAGAGACCGGTACCGACAGTCCGGGGGCGCGTCGCGGCTCAGGTCGCCGGTCGCCCGATGACCTCGCCGTGCAGGACCAGGAAGCACGCGTCCCCGGCCGCCGCCCAGCCCCGCCAGGCGGTGGCCAGAGCGGCCAGCTCGCTCCGGTCGGTCAGCCCGAGCTCGACCGCCTGCTCGCCGAAAGCCGACTCCAGCAGCCGGTCGGCCCAGGTCTGCGACCACCACGCGAGGTCCGCCGGCTCCGCGAAGCACCAGGCCGACGCGGAGGCAGTCACCGCGCCGAGGCCGGCGGCCTGCGCCCACCCGAGCAGCCGGCGGCCGCTGTTGGGCTCGCCCCCGTTGTGCCGGGCCACCGAGGTGTAGAGGTCGAGCCAGCGGTGCAGCTCGGGCCGGTCCGGGTGCCAGGTCATCGCCGCGTAGTCGGCGTCGCGGACCGCCACGACCCCGCCCGGCCGGCAGACCCGGGCCATCTCCCGCAGCGCCGCGACCGGGTCGGCCAGGTGCTGCAGCACCTGGTGGGCGTGCACCACGTCGAAGGTGCCGTCAGCGAGGTCCAGCGCGTACGCCGACCCCTTGGCCACCGTGACGTTGGTCAGACCACGCTCGACCACCAGCCGGCGGGTCGCGGCGACCGCGGCGGGCGCGACGTCGATCCCGTGCACCGACCCGCCCGGCAGCCGGGCGGCGAGATCGGCGGTGATGCTGCCCGGCCCGGTGCCGATGTCCAGCAGCCGGTCCGCCGGCCGCAGCAGGGGCAGCAGGTAGCCGGCCGAGTTCTCCGCGGTCCGCCACCGGTGCGACCGCAGGACGGGCTCGGCGTGGCCGTGCGAGTACCGCTCCCGGGGCGCCGCGCTCATCCGTCCACGGTAGAACGCGCTCGGCGCACCGCTGATCGAGCATCGGGTGCGAGAGCAGCACGCGATGTGACTGTCAGTGGTTGCCGGCAGAGTAGGGCCCAGCGCGAGAGCGGCGGAGTGAAGGGTGAGCGTAATGGATGTGCTGCATGTGGACTGCGACAGCTGTGTCGCCCGGGGACCGGCCTGCGGGGACTGTGTGATCAGCGTGCTGATCGGCATGCCCGGCCGGGTTGACCTGGACCCGAACGAGCAGGCCGCGCTGAGCGCCCTGGCCGACTCCGGGCTGGTGCCGCCGTTGCGGCTCATTCCGGGCGCCCGACCGGCCCGGGCCGTACAGGCGCCGCTGAACTGGGTCGAACACGCGTGACGCGCCGAAGTTGCCAGTGACCAAACCGTGACCTAATGTGGGGCAAGCCATCACGGTCACGGGTACGAACCAACACTTATCCGGATCGCGTTCGGGCATCGGGGAACTGCCGCATACGTCGGGATTCGGGGAAGATCTGGGTGGAGGGGACAGTACGCGTGACCTCACGCTGCGACGTCGGTCGCGCCGGCTGGATTCGTCAATGGTTCCGGGTGGTCGCCGTGACGGCGGCGTCGGTCGGCCTGGCCGCGGCCCTGGTGGCCGGTACCGGCCCGGCCGCGATCGCTGACCCGCCGCTGACCATCGCCGAGGCCAAGGCCAGGATCACCCAGCTCGAGATCGATGCGTCGGCCATCGACCAGGAGTACGTCGACGTCAAGGAGCAGCTCGACCACGGCCGGTCGGTGGTCAAGCGCAAGCAGGCCGACGTGCGAGCGCAGACCGCGCAGGTCCGTCGGCTCAAGGTCCAGGTGGGACAGGTCGCGCTGGCGCAGTTCCAGAACCGCAACCTCGACACCGCGGCGCAGCTGATCGTGACGCCGGACACCGATGACTTCCTGAGCCAGATCTCCACGGTCGAGAAGGTCAGCGAGAACCAGAACGCGGTGCTGCAGGACTACCAGCGCAAGCAGGCGGAGCTGGCCGAGACCGAGCTGTCCGCCAAGACCGACCTGGCCGCCCTGACCGAGCAGGAGCGCAAGCTCAAGTCCCTGCGGACCGCCTCGGACAAGAAGATCGCCGAGTCCAAGGCGGTCCTGGCCAAGCTGACCGCGGAACAGCAGCGCAAGATCGCCGCCGAGGAGCGGAAGGCGGCCGAGGCGGCCAGGAACGAGGCCGAGTCGGGCACCACCGGCAAGACCGAGCCGGCATCTCCAGACGAGGACGACGTGTCGGTGCCGGCCGGCAGCAGCCGCGGGGTCCGGGCCCTGGCCTTCGCCCGCAGTCAGCTGGGCGACCCGTACCGGTTCGGGTCCGCCGGACCCGATTCCTACGATTGCTCCGGACTGACGTCGGCAGCCTGGAAGTCGGTCGGGGTCAGCCTGCCGCGGTCGTCGCGGTCGCAGTTCGGGGCCGGCCGCTCGGTCTCCAGGAGCGAGCTGGCGCCGGGGGACCTGGTCTTCTTCTACTCGCCGATCAGCCACGTCGCCCTGTACGCCGGCAACGGTCAGATCATCCACGCCCCGAGGCCGGGCAAGGGGGTCCAGTACACGAGCCTGAGCTCGATGCCCTGGGCCGGCGCCAAGCGTCCGGGCTGAGCCTGACCCTGGGCGCTGAGCCCCGTCCACTGCGCCGCCGGACCGTACTGGTCACGGCGGCGCTGCTGGCCTCCGGTTGCACCCGGGGGTCGGCACCCTCGGCACCGCCGCGTCCGTCGCCTGCGCCGGCCGGCCGGTTGATCCAGACCCGGCAGCTGACCGAGAGCCTCACGCAGACCGTGCGGGCCCGTGACCGCGCCGCGTTCACCGGCCTGCTCAGCGACCGTGACCAGACTTTCGCGAGCCGGGCGCGGTTGCTCTACGACAACCTGAGCACACTGCCGCTGGCCGAGCTGTCGCTCACGCCGGAGCCGGGTGACCGACGGCCGCCGGCGGAGCGGCGGGCGCTGCTCGGCGCCGAGGCCTGGGTGCAGCCGGTGATCGTGGCGTGGCGGCTGGCGGGTGAGGACGGGGTGGCGCAGCACCGGGTCCGCGGGGTCATGACGCCGGACGACGCGGAGGCGCTGTTCGACGCCGGGGCCTCGC
>CAXTVE010000183.1:0-6670 GCA_964247485.1 uncultured Propionibacteriaceae bacterium | reverse complement strand
CCATGAGAATCACCCTCGCGGGCCGGGACCCCCGCCCGCGTCCGGCCACCGGAGTATCTCGGACGGCCGGATGCCGGTCAGCTACTCCCTGTGGTGTAGTCCCTCGGGCGGCGGCCGGCGCCTCACCTAGGGTGACGGCGTGGCTGCCCGAGTCTGGCCGGCGCCGGTGGCACCGGGCGCGGTGGTCCGGGTGGTCGCCCCCGCCGGTCCGGTCGATCCGGGGCGGCTCGAGGCGGGCGTGGGGATCATCGCGTCGTGGGGGCTGACGGCCCGGGTCGGCGGCCACGTGCTGACCACGGACCAGCGGCTGCCTCACCTGGCCGGTTCCGATGACCTCCGCGCCACCGAGTTCACGGCGGCCTGGCTCGACCCCGGGACCGCTGCCGTGTGGGCGGCCCGCGGCGGCTACGGCACCCAGCGGATCCTCGACCTGCTCGACTGGGACCGGCTGCGGGCGGCCGGACCCAAACACCTCATCGGCTTCTCCGATGTCACCGCGCTGCACGGCCGGCTCGGTCGCGAGCTCGGCCAGGTGACGATCCACGGCCCGGGTGTCACCGCGCTGAGTCAGCTGCGCGACGAGCAGAGCGCAGCCGCCCTGCGTGCACTGCTCACGGAGGTGCCGGCCGCCGGTCAGACGCTGGCCGAGGGGCGCACCTCGGACCCCGGTGTCGCCGAGGGCCGGCTCTGGGGCGGGAACCTGACCCTGCTGGCCGGCGACGCCGGGATCGAGCCGCCGCCGGCCGAGGACGTGGTCCTGGTGATCGAGGACGTCGCCGAGCCCGCGTACCGGGTCGATCGGCTGCTCACCCAGCTGCGCCGGGCCGGCCATCTCGACCGCGTACGCGGGGTCCTGGTCGGCGACCTGGGCACCGGCGACACGCGGTCGATCGTGGCGGACCGCCTCGGCGGCCGGGGCATCCCGGTGGTGGTCGACGCCCCGGTCGGCCACGGCTCCCGCAATGTCGCGCTGCCGCTCGGCGCCCCCGTACGCCTCGATGCATCCGGCCCGATGGCCAGGCTCACGCTCGCCTGACCCGGCGATAGCGTTGGCCCACGGACCGAGAGGGGAGAGGCATGGGGAAGTTCGCCGTCGGGGCAGAGAACGGCCTGCCGATCGAGCTGCACTACACCGACCAGGGCGACGGGCCGCCGGTGGTGCTGATCCACGGCTGGCCGCTCAGCGGGCGTTCCTGGGAGTCGCAGGTTCCGGCGCTGATCGGCGCGGGTTTCCGGGTCATCAGCTACGACCGGCGCGGCTTCGGGCAGTCCTCGCAGCCCTGGCTGGGCTACGACTACGACACCTTCGCCGACGACCTTGCCGCCCTGGTCAACCACCTGGACCTGCGTGACGCGGTGCTGATCGGCTTCTCCATGGGCGGCGGCGAGGTGGTCCGCTATCTCGCCCGGCACGGCGCGGACCGGGTGAGCCGGATCGTGCTGGCCGCCGCTGTGCCGCCCTACCTGTTCAAGAGCGACGACAACCCCGACGGCGGGATGGACGACGACCTGATCGACGGGATGGTCGCCGGCATCCAGAGCGACCGGATGGCGTTCTTCGACGAGTTCCTGGATGGCTTCTTCAGCGCCGGCAAGACGATGAAGGTCAGCCCGCAGCAGAAGGCGTACGCGCTGTCGCTGCTGGCCGTCGCCTCTCCCAAGGCGACCGTGGACTGTGTGAGCGCCTTCGGCAAGACCGACTTCCGGGCCGACCTGACCACGATCACCGTGCCGACCCTGGTCATCCACGGCGACGCCGACAACATCGTCCCCCTCGAGGTCAGCGGCCAGCGCACGGCGGCGGCGGTCCCCGGCGCGGTGCTGGTGGTGCTCGAAGACGCTCCGCACGGGTTCCTGGTCAGCCACGCCGACGAGTGGAACGCTGCGGTGCTGCAGTTCTTGAAGGGCTGAGCCTGGCGGGCTGAGCGGGCCCCGGATCAGCCCGGGACGAGCACCACCTTGCCGATGTTGCGCCGCTCGGCGAGAAAGCGGTGCGCCTCCCCGGCCTCGGCGAACGGGAACACCTCGGCGACCACCGGCTCCAGTCGGCCCGCCTCGAGGTCGGCCAGCAGCGGAGCAGTGACCCGGTCGAGGTGCCCGTCCTTCTTCCACCAGGTGAGGATGTTCAGGCTCCCGACGCTGCGGTTGGTGTTCAGCAGGCGGGCGCTCCACCACGGCATCGTGGCGGTGGGCAGCCGCAGCAGGCTGCCGATCGCCCGGGGCAGGTTGCGGCCGCGCTCGTCGAAGGCCTCCGACAGCCCATACATGATCAGCCGACCCCCGGGACGGAGCAGCCGGTAGTCCTTCTTGAACGATCGCGGCCCGAGCGCGTCGATGATCAGGTCCAGCCCGCCGCCGTCGAGGATGCGCCGGACCTCGGTGGGGAAGTCGGTGGTCCGGTAGTCGATCGCGTGCTGCACGCCCTGGGCCCGGATCGCGTCGTGCTTGCTGGCCGAGGCCGTGCCGAAGATCTCCGCGCCGATGTTCCGGGCGACCTGGGTGGCGGCGATGCCCACCCCGCCGGCGGCGGCGTGGATGAGCACCCGGTCGCCGGCCCGCAGCCCGCCGAGCACGTGCAGGGCCGCGTACGCGGTGGCGTAGTTGACCACGAACGCCGCCCCCTGCTCGAAGCTGAGCCGATCGGGCAGCGGGAACACGCTCGCCTCGCCCGCCACCACGACCTCGGCCTGACCGCCGAACCGGGTCCCGGCGACGACCCGTTGCCCGACCCGGAACCGGGTGACCTCGGGGCCGATCTCGGTCACCTCGCCCGCCACCTCGTAGCCGAGCACGCACGGCGGCTTCGGGGCGGCGGGGTAGAGCCCGCCGCGGGCCATGGTGTCGGCGAAGTTGAGCCCGGCGGCCCGCACCGCGATCTTCACCTCGGACGGACCGACCGTCGGCTCCGGCCGGTCCTGGACCTCGAGCACCTCAGGACCACCGGTCCGGGTCTGCACCACCGCACGCATGAACGAACGTTACGCGGCCAGGGCCTCGGGCAGTGGACTGGTGTGCACCACGACCAGCGAGGTGACCGCGCGGGTCAGGCAGACGTAGAGGCGGCGCAGTCCGGTGACCTCGTCGGGCTCGCCGGCCACGATCGCGGCGGGCTCGAGCAGCACCACGTGGTCGAACTCCAGGCCCTTGGCCAGGGTGGCCGGGACCAGGTCGATCCGGGTGTCGAAGGGAGTCGCGTCCGCACCCAGCACCTCGTAGGCCAGCCCGGCCCGGGTGAGGGCGGACCGGACCCGGGCCACGAGCGCGTCGGGCACGATGACCCCGATGGTCCCCTCGCGGGCCAGCATGCCGCGGGCCGCGTCGACCACGGTGCCCTCGCCGTCGCTGACCCGGGCGACGACCAGGTCCCCGCGGGTCCGCCGGACCGAGTGCGGCGGGGTCAGCGCCGGGGCGATGCGCGGCAGCAGCCGGGCGGCGAAGTCGATCACCGCGCCCGGCACCCGGAAGCCCGCGACCAGCTCGGTCACCTCCGCGTCCGGGTGCCCGAGATGGGTCAACGATTCCGACCAGGAGCGGGTGGCCCACGGTGTGGTCGCCTGGGCGAGGTCGCCGAGCACGGTCACCGAGCCGGTGCTCGCCCGCCGCCCGACCGCACGCAGCATCATCGGCGACAGGTCCTGGGCCTCGTCCAGGATCACGTGGCCGAGACTCGGGGTCCGCTGCAGCAGGTCGGCCGCCTCGTCGATCAGGATCGCGTCCGCGAGGGTCCAGCGGACGGCGCCGACCGTCCGGGGCGCCGGGCGGAGCCGGATCAGCTCCTGCTCCTCGGAGGTGAGCACCCCCTCGGCCGCGCCGGCCAGGAGCTCGACGTCGGTGAGCAGCCGGAGCACCAGCCGGCGCGGGTCGAGCGCCGGCCACACCGCGTCGGCGTAGGCCCGGACGGGCTTGCTCCGGGCCACGGCGTTCTGCACCCGGTCGTCGGGGGAGTCCCCGGCCGCCTCCATCCGCAGCAGCACCTGGTGGGCCAGCCGCTGCGGCAGCATCGCCCGGCCGGCCTCGTAGCGCACGCCGCGGGACCGCAGCTCGGCGACGATCTCCTCCACCAGATAGCCGCCGACGCGCCACTGGTACGCGCCGCGGGGGACCACCAAGGCGCCGTCGGGCTGCCCGAGGTACGACCAGACGGCGTTCCGCAGCACGTCGGCCATCCGGGCGTCGCCCTTGACCAGCGCGGCGGGGGCCCCGGGGGGGGGGCGGGGGGGGGCCCCGGGGGGGGGGGGGGCCCGGGCGGGGGCGGGCGGCGGGGGGGGGGGGGGGGGGGTCGGGCGACCGGGGGGGCGGCGGCGACCAGGGAGGCGACGGTCGCCTGGGTGGCGTCGATCTCGCCGAGCGCGGGCAGCACGTCGCCGATGTAGGACAGGAAGCTGTCGTTCGGCCCGACCACCAGGACCCCGGAGCGGGCCAGCTGGTCGCGGAAGGCGTACAGCAGGTAGGCGGCGCGGTGCAGCCCGACCGCGGTCTTGCCGGTGCCGGGCGCCCCCTGGACACACAGCGAGTGCGTCAGACCGGCCCGGACGAGGACGTCCTGCTCGGGCTGGATCGTGGCCACGATGTCGCGCATCGGGCCGGTGCGCGGCCGTTCGATCTCCGACTCCAGGATGTCCGAGACGCCCGGCCCGTGGCTGGGGGCGGCCAGGTCCTCGTCCTCGTACGCGGTCAGCCGGCCCTGCGCGAAGCCGAACCGGCGGCGTCGGCGTACGCCCATCGGCTCACCCGGACGGGCGCGGTAGAACGGCCGCGACATGCCGGCCCGCCAGTCGATCACCAGCGGCTCGCCGCCCGACTCGCCGGTAACGTGTCGACGCCCGATGTAGAGGGTCTCGTCCTGCTCGGCGCCGAGGTCGTCGTCGTAGTCGAGCCGGCCGAAGAACAGCGGCACCGTCGGGTCGTCACGCAGCGCCTGCATCCGGCGGTGCAGGGCCTGCCTGAGGTGCTGGGTGGAGACGTGGTCGCCGCCGACAGCCGTCAGCCCGGCCGTGTGCTCACGCATCCGCTGCAGCGCCGCCCGGGAGTCGGTCAGGTGGGTGCGCTCGGCGGCCAGGACGGTCTCGGACTCGGGCACGCAAGGACCTCCGGAGGTGGGGGGAGCGAGCCGACGTTACCGGGCGGGACCGGTCCGGTCCACGGGTTTAAGTCGGGGGTGACCCGTCAGAGACGCGTGACGATGTCCGGTTTGGTGTCGAGCACGACTGCGCCGGCCCGCTCGATGATCGCCTCGGGCACCCCGGCCTGGCGGAGGGCGGCGACCAGGTGCTCGACCACGCGGCTGAAGTCGCCGGCGGTGATGTCCATCCCGTGGTGGGCGTCGCGCAGCGAACGCCCGTAGTAGTTGTCCGGCCCACCGAGGACCTTGGTCACCAGCATCGCCTGGTGGCGCTTCAGCCGCGGCAGCTCGACGCCGGCGAAGAAGGGCGCGAGCGCGGCGTCCGCCAGCACCCGGGTGTAGAAGTCGTCCACGACCGCTTTGACGGCCGGGCCGCCCCCGACGGCGGCGTAGTCGGTCAGGGTGGCTTGCTCGGTCAAGGTCTCTCGCCTTTGTCCCCGAGGACGTCGGATGGGCCCCGTAGGCGATTCGGCCCGACATCGTCGATAGTTTGGTCGAGTCGCAGATTTAACCTCCCCCCAGGGGGCCGACGCCTGCCGGAGGGCAAGTTCTAAGGTGGCAGTCGTGTCACCAGCCGAGACCGAACGCAGCTACGTCCCCGTCCCGCCGGCCGACCGTCCCCGGACCACGCGGGAGACGGTGCGGGTGATCATGATCGACCACGACCGCACGCTGCTCTTCGAGGACAGCGACCCTGGAGTGCCGGACGCCCGCTGGTGGGTCACCCCGGGTGGGCAGATCGAGCCGGGCGAGTCAATGGTCGAGGCGGCGATCCGTGAGGTGGCCGAGGAGACCGGCTACCGGCTGGTCGAGGGTGACCTGCGCGGGCCGATCGCCCACCGGCACGTCGTGCACGGGTACTCCGACCAGGTCATCGAGCAGGACGAGGCGTTCTTCCTGGCCATGGTGCTGCCGTTCGAGGTGGACGTGGCCGGGCACACCCCGGACGAGCAGCTGACCCTGCTGCAGCATCGCTGGTGGTCCCACGACGACCTGCGGCACACGGATGAGTGGATCTGGCCGGTCGAGCTGGTCGAGCTGTGGTCCCTGGTGGGCGAGCCCGAGCGCTGGCCGGTGGCGTTGGGCACCCAGGAGGAGTCCACGGTCCTCGACACGCACTGACCCGCGGGTCAGCGGGTCAGATCGAGGTACAGCGACTTGGGCTCCTCCAGCTCCATGGCCGCGACGGGTGTCGTCGGGCACGGGTGCCAGGGTTCGCGTACGCCGGCGCCGCCGTCCGGGTCGTCCTCGTCGGGTCGGTCCCATCGGGGTGGCGGTGATGCGGGTCTCGCGCGCCGAGCCGGGCCGGGCGGCCGCCCCTCAGCCGCCGGGCGCTGACGTTGGGCCACCTTGCGAAGCTTCGGCATCCAGTGCTTGATCTTGTGCTTGGGCACGGCGGCCTCCTGCGTGGGCTTTCCGCCGAGGCTACGCCCATCTGCGGCAGCCTGCGGGGGCCGAGGAGGCACCAGAACCCCCGCACCCTGCCGCAGATCGCATCAGTCGGCGGTGAGGGCGTCCTCGGCGTCGAGGATGCGGTAGCCGTAGCCC